>JAFUZE010000057.1 GCA_017476765.1 Lachnospiraceae bacterium | reverse complement strand
AATCGGGCGAACACCTTTTGACTCTGTCTGTATTTTTTTCATGATACGAACCGAATCAATTACCCAAACCAATGTCGGCTTCCAATAGATCGATTCTGTAATTCCCTTTAAAGCCTGATATGTCGGTATCATATAAGAGCACTTTTCCCCGCCCGTTTTTGTAATCGGGTCTGTAAACAATGCATATTTGCCATACAGTTTATACTCAATCTGATTTGCATATTTCATGCTCCCTCATCCTCCCTAGAAAATTAAGTCCTGCAAATAGGTATCAATCCCTTTAGTTGCGTCATAGGTCGTAGCAATATAAACATTCGGAACCTTGTCATATTGTCTCACAATCCCTTTTTCAAATAGTTCTCTCACTTTATATCCATACAGATTCACGGTACAGCGCTGTGTTTTCTTCAAAATTGCAAAAATCGAAGAGATTTGCTCCTCCTTGTCCAACTGCTCAATATATATCTTCCCTTCCCCATACGGCACAATCACAGTTACTGTCTGATTGTCGATTAAGCGGTAGTGCTCACCTGCCGTCTTATAAGCCTGGTGCAGTTGAAATCTCCCTCCTGCGTTCTCCAAAAAGCCGGTACTAAGCAGTTGAAATTCTGTTGGTAAGTCTTTATTGTTGTAATCCATTTCCTCCCTTCCACGCCAAAAATATTCCCAATAGTATTTCTTCATCCATTCCGGTGCAAGCAAATCTGTCTGCTGCTTTTCTTCTGCATAGCCTTGAAGAATCCTGCTACCAGCATCCATCGCCCGCTTCAGTTCCTTCATCCTTTTTATCCCTTCATCCTGCATATTCACGATGTAAAGTTTCCCCTTTTCCCTTTCACCGTGACGATTGCATCTCCCCGCTGCCTGTGCGATACTGTCAAGTCCTGCAAGTGATCTGACGACACATTCTACAGATAAATCCACACCCGCCTCAATTAAAGATGTGCTGACAATCAACTGTTTTTTTCTTATTTTCAGTTCCTTCTTAACCGTATCGATAACATCACTTCGATGCTGTGCACAAAGATTCGTAGTCAGATAAACAACCTCATATTCTCCTTCCCACTCCTCACTTAAACAATCATACAGCTCTTTTACTGCCCGCTTGGAATTTAGAATTATGAGCATGCTGCTATACCGCTTTTCTTCTATTTGCGCACCGATAAATTGTGACAGTTTCTGTACCGTATATCCTTCCTGCCTGCAAGCATCTACCACCTCTACCCTGTGAAATGAGATAAATTTGCCGCTTACATCAGTGATCATATTTTGTGGCTCGGAATACAAAATAGGTCTTTTGATACTATAAACATCCAATTCCGGCTGTGTCGCTGTACAGAGAATAATCGTTGTATGACAAATTCGATTTAGGAAATTCATCATAAGATTGAACGTATGTATCGCCTTTATCGGAACAGATTGCACTTCATCCAAAATGACAACAGCATGCTTAAGTCGATGGAATCTTCGTACACATTCTTTCCTATCCGAAAACAATGAAGAAAAAAACTGTACCATTGTTGTACAAATAAACGGCTTTTTCCAGTTCATCTCAAATCTGTTATACTCATTTTGCTGTCCGTCACCGATATCGTTCATTACATTCGAATGGTGTTCTAATAAAAGATTGGAATCCACTCCAAGCGCCGTTCTCATCACATCTGCATTTTGCTCAATCACACTCAAAAAATGCGAGACATAAATGATTCTCTCTGTCTGTGGGTGTTGCTTTGCTTATTCCAATGCGTATGCCAGACCGCTTAAGGTTTTCCCTCCTCCTGTCGGGACAGGCAAACAATAGATGCCCGCCGGTCTTTCGGCAAATGCAATACACTCCATCCTGATCTGATTTCTCAAATAGACAATCTTCTGCTCTTTATCGGATCGCAGGTGTTTTGATTGTTCTACTCCAAGTTTTTCCACATAGTGTGCAAGATTGCTGCTGCTTTCCCGAAAAATTTTTTCACACTGAAATCCGGTCGTTTCTTTGCCCTGTTCAAACAACGAAGTATCTGTCCAATCAGCGTCAATTAGCATGGACAGAACCAAGCGTTGAACGCATCCGAGATAAAATTGCTGCGTTTCTGCCATCATAGCTGCATGTTCGTTTTGTTTAACTGTGCTTTTCCCCAACTGATCAATCCCATTTTCTATTTTTTTCCACTCACTTTTTGCACTGAAATAAACGCTTTTCAAATCAAAGGCATCCAATAATTCCTGCTCAAACTTTTGACAGATTTCCTCATAACACTCTGGCTCTGTTAATCGTTTTTCAAATTTATTTTCTCCCTCGTCCGAAACTACATCATATAAACCATGATGAGCGGAAATCGCATAGCCGATCATTTCGGTCCATAGACTGGGCTTTCCTTTTTTTCCTAATTTTGTTATGATCCACCTTGCTCCCGCTGAAGAATGATTGACACTCCCTCTGGCACCGGATACACCTTCCTCATGACGGATGTAGCTCTGGAACTCATCACTGTACTTGCCAAAATCATGAAACATTCCCGCAAGAAACATAAGTTCCCCAAGCTCTATTTTTTCGCCCTCATTCTTTGCCAGTTTTGCAACATTTTTTAAATGCTCCGGAAGTAACTGCTGCCTTCCGTCACTCGACAAATGCGCTAAATATTCGCCCTTAAAGCTTTTTGTATCATAAAATGCATTTCCCATTTCCATATGACCCCCCTTTATTCCTCCAAAAACCCCAAATACTCATCCACCACATTAAACAGCATATCCCCCGAGCACACCACGATTTCCGCCGATGTATTTCCAAGTGGTTCATACCGGTACAAATCGGCTGTCCTCGTAAGAACAAGCACCGGAATCACATCCATCTGCGGACCGAACAGCACCTCCAGATATTCGCAATATTTTGCCGCCTGCGCCACTTCCTCCTTCTCAATAACGTCCTTCATCTTAAATTCCAGAGAAAACACATGGGTAGGGCTGATCAGCAGCACATCTGCATAGATTCTGATATACCGGGCACGTTTAATACGAAGCTCAAAAACAATCTCCCACTCCCCATAATCAACGCCCTCCAAGTCGTCGAACAGGTTCACCATCGTCTGACGTGTATCCTTAAAGGAATGAAACAGTCCTCTCGTATCATTCAGATTCCTTCCAATATTCCGGCAGCCCTCAAGCATCATACGGAACCATTCCTCTTCAGACAACTGCAAAAATTCCTGGACAAGACCATAATAACCGCAGAAATTGCCAAGCCCGGTATGCCGCCTTCCCTGTCTGATCATACCGTGCCACAGATGCTCATCATCCTGATAGCACAATTCCCTCAAGTACGGCGATGCATAGAGAAAATGATTGACCACGCTTCGCTCCACATGTATGTTCTTTGCGATATCCCGGGCTTTTATCCCATCATTTTGGCAAATCTGGGCATAGATATTGCGTTCTGTCATATCAATTGCCATTTATCTTCTGTCTCTCCTGTTTATGAAATAAATCTACGTTCACAGTCAAATAATATTATACTGATTTTTGTCAAATTTTACAACCTTTGCCCGACCTTTCAGATATAATAATTATCCGTATTGCTTGTCGAAACAAACTTATTTTGCTTACATAAATGGACTTAAAATTCCATGACCGTTCAAAAATCAAACTCCTCCGGATTAAGCCCTGCCCCCTCCAGCACTTCCCTTCTCTCGGCAGCGCTCATCCATTCTAATTCCTCCGGGTCCAGTCCTGCCAGTTCCAATTCTGTCTTTCCCTGTTCCTCATAGGCAAAGCGTTTTTTCTTCTCCATCCCACTCGTCAGATGTGGGCACAGCGCAAGTGCGATTGCCCCCTGTGGTACATCAAACCGTTCATCCTGACTGAAATCCAAAAAACTTTCTAAATATTCTGTATCCATCCTGTTTTCCTCCTCAAAAAAATAAGAACCGAGATCAAGAAGGTGACTTCTGTCTCAGTTCCTATTATAAATTTCTGACTGTACCAAAAAACGGACTCTTACGAAAAAATTCTCCTGCGACACTCTGTACTCTGATTCGCACAAGCCTTCGCTCACAAAATTTCTTCGTGCACCGGAGTAAAACTTAAATTTTAAGCTCTGATAATATCCACGACTTCCCCGATGAACATGACATGCGGTGCATCTCCCTCATACAGAGCGCTCGCAATATCCTTCGGAATATTGTTTACATCCAGCTCCTGCCTGAAAAGCTTCCGGCACACAAGTGTTACCTCCGCCTCCTCAAAAGTAACGGAGTCTGCCAGCTCCTTTGCCGTAAGACCCGAATCATGAATCTTATCCATGTCCCTTCCGGATTTGGAACCAAGCACACCGAGCACCTTCTTTTGCTGCTCCGGATAAAAGCTGATGGTAAAGTACTCATTTTCATCCACAAAGTTATAGGTGTATCTTGAGGTTCTCACATACACAGTGGCAACCGGCTTATTCCATAAGGTGCCAAGCCCTCCCCAGCTGATTGTCATCGTATTGAACTTCTCCTTTGTTCCTGCTGTAAGAAGCGCCCACTTCTTATCAAACTGCGTAAAAATATCGGTTGTAAAATTCATTCCGTTGCTCCTCCTTTCGATCTGTTCAGTAACGATCAAATTTTTCTATCATCATATCATATGCGTCCGCAATGTGCCAGTTCTCTTTCATCGCAGCTTGCTCCAAAATAACAGCTATTGCGCCTTCTTCTGTGACACGCCCTGCAGTCTTTCCGCCAGTCTCGTATTGCGCTGCGTCGCCTGATGATTCCTGATGGCATAATGCACTGCTTTCTTCTCCCCGATCAGCACAAGCACCTGCTTGGCGCGGGTAACACCGGTATACAGGAGATTGCGCTGCAGCATTACATAGTGCGTCATCATAAACGGCATGACTACGATCGGATATTCACTCCCCTGTGCCTTGTGAATCGTCGTCGCATATGCCAGCACCAGCTCATCGAGCTCCGACACGTCATATGTGACGTCTCTGCCGTCGAAGGTGACCGTCAGTTCACGATCCTCCTGATTGATCTTTGAGATAAAACCGATATCACCGTTGAAAACCTCTTT
>JAFUZE010000004.1 GCA_017476765.1 Lachnospiraceae bacterium | reverse complement strand
AGATCGTGCGCATTGCGGATGAGTATCTGGCGCTGTGCGTCTGCAAGGACACCGTCACCTTTTTGACGAAGGTGGATAAGGAGCAGCTCAAGCTGACTGCGGACGGCACGGCGGAAAGAACGGATTATTTTGCGGACATTCTGGATAAGGCGAAGCGAAAAGCAGAGACAATGAGAGGAAAGCGGGAGGACAAATGAAACAGGTTTGGGAAGGAGGGTATGGCACGATGCGGAAGAGGGCTGCCATACTTGTTTCCGTTATAGCGCTTGTGTGGTGCATCTGCGGCATAACTGTCTTTGCCACCTCTGAGGGGGCTGCGACAACAAGAGAACGTACCACGGGTGAGACGGAATCCACGACCGTAGTCAATCCTCCGGGCTCTTCGGAGACACCGGATGATTTAAAGGAACTGAATATCGCGAACAATTTGACCGTTACCTATAATGACGGAAACGGTTCGATCGCAGGAGCACTTCGGATTCTGCTTGTTCTGACAGGCATCTCACTGGCTCCGCTTCTTCTGATCATGCTGACCTCGTTCACGCGGATTATCATTGTTCTGCATTTCACGAGAACGGCGCTCAACACACAGACGGCACCGCCGAACAATGTGCTGATCGGTCTGGCTCTGTTCTTAACCTTCTTTATTATGAGCCCGATTATCACGCAGATCAACGAGGAAGCAATTCAGCCGTTTGAGGCAGGGCAGATCACACAGGAGGAAGCGTTGGAGATCGGCGTGAAACCGCTTCGCGAGTTTATGTACAAGCAGACGAAGGTGAAGGATGCCAAAATGTTTGTCGAGATTGCGGGAGATGAGTGGACCGGAGAGCTTGACGATATCAAGACCTCTGTTCTGATTCCGAGCTTTGTTGTCAGTGAGCTGAGGACGGCCTTTATTATCGGTTTTGTGATTTATGTACCGTTTATTGTCATCGACATGGTAGTAGCTTCCACGCTGATGAGCATGGGTATGATGATGCTGCCGCCGACGACGATTTCCATGCCGTTCAAAATTCTTCTGTTCGTCCTTGCGGACGGATGGAATCTTGTGATTGTCAATTTGGTCAGGACATTTTATTAAGACAAGGGAGCGATTTCTATGACAGTCAATGATGTGGTTGCGATTGCGAACAACGCTTTGTGGACCATTATTAAGCTAGCAGCCCCACCTCTTCTTGTTTCCCTGGTTGTGGGACTTGTTGTCAGTATCTTTCAGACTATAACGTCAATTCAGGAACAGACGCTTACCTTTGTGCCTAAAATTTTGGCAGTGTTTATGACGCTGATGCTGTTGGGACATTGGATTCTGGGCAGTCTGGCGGAGTATATGACGCAGTTATGGTCTGATTTTTCTGTTTTTGTTAGGTAGACGAGATGATTGATTATTCCTTTTCCATGGCAGAATTAGAATACTTTTTGCTTGTCGTCATCCGTGTTACCTGCTGCTTTGTCACAGCCCCGTTTTTCAGTATGAACAACACGCCGCGCCGCGTCAAGGTCGGTCTTGGCATTTTTACTGCGTATCTGATCTATCAGGCGACGCTGCCTCACGATCCGGTGGAATACAATACGGTGTTGGGGTATGCGGTGATCATTATGAAAGAAGCGATTGTCGGTCTTTTGATCGGCTTCGGAGCGAGCATCTGCAACACGATCGTCCTGTATGCGGGGCGCTTTGTGGATATGGAGATCGGTCTGGCGATGGCGAGCCAGATGGATCCGACGACGAACCAGGATGCGTCGATTACCGGTGTGTATTTTCAGTATATGGTGATGCTGCTTTTGCTTGTCAGCGGCATGCACCGTTACCTGCTCCGCGCGCTTGCCGAGACCTATACGCTCATTCCGGTAAATGGGGCAGTGTTCCGGCAGGATGCGCTGCTTGCTTCCTTTATCCAGTTTATGAGCGATTATCTGAATATCGGATTTCGCATCAGCCTGCCGATTTTCTGTGTTTCCCTCATCGTCAATGTGGTGCTGGGAATACTGGCAAAGACATCTCCGCAGATGAACATGTTTGCGGTGGGTATGCAGATCAAGGTGCTCGTCGGGCTCTGTGTGCTGTTCTTTACGACGGCAATGCTTCCGTATATTTCGGATTTTGTTTATACCGAGATGAAAACGATGATCGTGCGCTTTGTAGAGTCGATGATGTAGGGTGATAACATGCTGGAGCTGAATCTGCAGTTCTTCGCAAAGGAAGGACCAGGTGGAGAAAAAACTGAAGAGCCGACAGCCAAAAAGCTTGAGGATGCCAGAAAAGAAGGTCAGGTTGCCAAGAGCAAGGAAGTCGCAAATGCACTTATGCTCATCGCACTGTTTCTGCTCCTGCGCTTTACTGCGGGATATCTGCAGACCGGTTTTCTGGCGACGTTTGACAAGGCGTATGACAGGATACCGGAGCTTGTTAAGATGCCTATGGGGCTTGTGGAGACGCGGGATTTGAGCCGTCTCGTCCGGGACGGCATGACATCCGTTCTGCTGCTTATCGCACCTTTTTTGATCGGGGGATTTATCATTTCCTTTCTGGCGGATTATATCCAGATCACATGGAAGGTGACTGCCAAACCGCTTCAGCCAAAGCTCAATAAGCTCAATCCGCTGAGCGGAATCAAACGTATTTTTTCGGTACAGTCGCTCGTTGAGCTGCTTAAGGCGATTGCCAAGATTGTGCTCATCTTATATATGGCATATGCGACGCTGAGAGATAAGTACGATGTCATCACGATTCTGTTTCATATGCCGCTCATGCAGGGCATCGGTCTTTCCTGCCAGCTGGCGGTGGATCTGGGTCTTAGGTGCGCGCTCTTTTATGTTCTGATCGCCGCTGTTGACTTCATCTATCAGAAGCGGAAGTTCAAGAAGGATCAGATGATGACAAAGCAGGAAGTGAAGGATGAGTACAAGCAGGCAGAAGGTGATCCGCAAATCAAAGGTAAGATTCGTCAGAGAATGCGTGAGGCATCACAGCGCAGAATGATGCAGGATATTCCGAGTGCGGATGTGGTCATCACGAACCCGACGCACTTTGCGGTCGCTGTCCGCTATGACAACAGCAAGGAGTCGGCGCCCGTCGTACTGGCAAAGGGCGAGGATTATCTGGCGCAGAAGATCAAGGAAGCGGCGAAGGAGCACCATGTGGAAATCGTGGAGAATAAGCCGCTTGCCAGAATGTTGTACCATAACGTGGAAATCGGCGAACAGATTCCGCCCGAGCTCTACGAGGCGGTCGCAGAGGTGCTTGCGATGGTATATCATATGCAGGGGAAGCTTTGATGATGCCTTGCAGCAGGCAGTGAAGCAGGCGGGGCGTAAGGCACGGCGATTACGGAGAAGGATGTACGGATAAGTTCGGAAAGGAGGAAGAGATACAATGAAAAGAGCGGATTTAGGCGTCGCATTATACGTTCTGGCAGCGTTTGTTATGCTCATTGTACCGATTCCGTCGTGGCTTCTGGACATTATGCTCGCATGCAATATGGGTCTTGCCTTCACGATCCTGTTCCGCTCGATGTTCGCAAAGGAAGTACTGGATATGTCCTTTTATCCGACGGTTCTGTTGTTCACGACGATCTTCCGCATTTCGCTGAACGTCTCCTCCACCCGTTTGATTCTGACGACGGGTGACCCGGGAAATGTCGTAACTGTGTTCGGAGAGTTTGTGGGCGGCGGCGACCTGATTATGGGTGTCATCGTTTTTGCCATCCTGATCATCATTCAGTTCATGGTTATCAACAAGGGTTCCGAGCGTGTGGCAGAGGTTACCGCCAGATTTACGCTCGATGCCATGCCAGGTAAGCAGATGGCGATCGATGCCGACTTGAATACGGGTGCGATCACCGATGCCGAGGCGAAAATCCGGCGTGATAAAATACAGGAGGAGTCCAGCTTTTTCGGAAGCATGGATGGTGCGGTCAAGTATGTAAAGGGAGATGCCACCGCCGGTCTGATTATCACGGCAGTCAACATTATCGGCGGTATTGCGATGGGTGTTCTGAGAAACAACATGGAGCTTTCCCAGGCAATCAACCGCTACACGATCCTGACGATCGGTGACGGACTGGTGAGTCAGATTCCATCGCTTCTTACCTCACTCTCGACCGGTATTTTGGTGACGAAGGGAAGCAAGGATGCGGATTTCGGAAGCGTGCTCATCAAACAGCTTTTCGGCATGCCGAAGTCGATGTATCTGGTTGGCGCAACGCTCGCCGCATTGGGCATCATCACCCCGCTCAATCCGATCATCTTTGTGACGCTCGGTGCGATCTTTGTCGTTGTCGGACGGATGATGGAGGCGACGATCGAGACGGCAACGGTCGAGAGTCAGGTGGATATGGCAGAGACTGCGGCTGCGGAGGAAATCAGACAGCCGGAAAACGTTACGTCCCTTCTGCATGTTGACCCGATCGAGCTGGAATTCGGGTATGGCATTATTCCGCTTGCGGATGTCAATCAGGGCGGCGATCTGCTTGACCGTGTTGTCATGATCCGGCGACAGATTGCACTGGAGCTCGGTACGGTTGTGCCGATTATCCGTCTGAGGGATAATATCCAGCTCAATCCGAATCAGTACATTATTAAAATCAAGGGCATTCAGGTCAGTGAGGGAGAGATTCTCTTTGACCATTATATGGCGATGAATCCGGGCTATGTGGAGGAGGAGATTACCGGTATTCCTACCTTTGAACCGTCGTTCCATCTGCCGGCGATCTGGATTACCGAGGGACAGCGGGAGCGTGCGGAGAGCGTGGGCTACACGGTCGTTGACCCGCCCTCCATCATTGCGACGCATCTGACGGAGGTCATCCGCAGACATATCGACGAGCTGCTCTCAAGAGAGGATGTCGCTTCGCTCGTCAACAATTTAAAGGAGACCAATCCTTCGCTTGTCGATGAGCTTGTGCCGAAGCTGCTTGGGCTCGGTGAGATACAGAAGGTGCTTCAGAATCTGCTCAAGGAGGGCATTTCTATCCGTGATCTGCTGTCCATTTTTGAGACACTGGCAGATTATGCGGCAACCACAAGGGATACGGATATTTTATCCGAGTATGTAAGGCAGGGCTTAAAGCGTGCGATCTGCGCCAAGTATTTCCCTGCGAACGAGACGACCAGCGTCGTGACGCTCGATCCGAAGGTCGAGCAGGAGATCATGGCGAGCGTCAAGCAGACGGAGCAGGGCGCTTATCTGACGCTGGATCCGGAAAAGACAAAGGCGATCATCGCCTCGGTTCAGGCGGAAAAGGAAAAGCTCGAGAATCTGGGAAAGAATCCGGTCGTGATTACTTCCCCGATCGTCCGCGTCTATTTCAAGCGGCTGACGGAAGAGTATGTGAGTGATTTGATCGTTGTTTCTTACAATGAAATTGAGCCTAATATTGAATTACAATCTGTTGGGATGGTGACAGCATGATCATAAAGAAATATACAGGAAAAACAGAGGATGACGCGGTGGCGGCGGCAAAAAAGGAGCTTGGCACCAATATTGTCATCATGAATGTAAAAAATGTGAAGCCGAGCGGGCTGTTCCGGTTTTTTAAGCCGCAGCTGATCGAGGTAACCGTTGCCCGCGAGGAGGAGAACGAGAAGGCGGTGTTCATCAAAAAGGAGGCAGCGCCCGAAGAGTCAAAGGCGGAGGCGCAGGCAAAGACCGCTTCGGTCAAGGAGGACATCAAGCGTCCTGTGGAGGAGATCGGACAGAAGCTCGACAGCCTGCAGTCTCTCTTGGAAAAACAGATTCAGAGCAAGAGCGAGGAAGTGCAGCCGAAGGCGGAGGAGACCTCCGAGGAGGAAGGCACGCAGGAGAAGAGTGAGCAGGAAAAGCAGAATGACCGCTTTATGAAGCTTCTGTATAACACGATGATCGAAAACGAGGTCAGCGAGAAGTATGCGAATCAGATTATAGACGGAGCAGAAAAAAATGCCAAGAGCAATACGTCCATCGACGCTCTCTTATCGACGATCTATCAGCGGACGATTTTGAAATTCGGGCAGCCCTCCGGCATCAAGAGAGGGGAGAGGAATCCGAAGGTTGTATTTTTTATCGGACCGACCGGAGTCGGAAAGACGACGACTATTGCCAAGATCGCTTCCAAGTTCTGTGTGATGGATAAGTGTAAGGTCGCACTCCTGACGGCGGATACATATCGGATCGCAGCAACCGAGCAGCTGCGGACCTACGCAAGCATTCTGGAGGTGCCGCTGCGTGTCATCTATACGGTGGAGGATATGAAGAGCGCGATCGCCGACTTTATGTCCTATGATTATATTCTTGTCGATACGGCCGGACATTCGTACAAGAACGAGGAGCAGAGAAATGCGATGCTTGCGTTTTTAAACGGAGTGGACGAGTCGATCGAGAAGGAGGTCTATCTGGTGCTCAGCGCAACGACAAAGTACAAGGATCTTCTGACGATCACGGACACCTATGCCGAGCTTACACAGTACAAGCTGATTTTTACGAAGCTGGATGAGACAAGCAGCTTCGGAAATCTTTTGAATATCAAGCTTCACACGGGGGCGGAGATGTCCTATGTGACGTGTGGGCAAAACGTACCGGATGACATTGAGGACTTTAACCCGCAGCGCACGGTAAGAATGCTGCTTGGCGGCAAAAACGAGTAAGGGGGGGAGCGGCATGGATCAGGCGGAAAGCTTAAGGAATATCATCAAAAAGAATAAAATTCCACAGAATCTGGCTCGCGTTATTACCGTGACGAGTGGAAAGGGAGGAGTCGGCAAGTCGAATGTCTCGATCAATCTGGCGATTCAGCTCAAAAAGCTGGGACAGCGAGTGATTATTCTGGATGCCGATTTCGGACTCGCAAACATTGAGATCATGTTCGGAACAGTGCCGAAATACAACCTTGCCGATTTGATCTACCGCGGCAAGAGCATGCAGGAGATCATCAGCTGGGGACCGGGAGAGGTAGGCTTTATTTCGGGAGGCTCGGGCATTGTGGGACTGTCTAATCTCAGCGTCGAGTACCTGAATTATATCGTGAAAAATCTGGCGCAGCTCGATTCGATCGCCGATTTCATCATCGTCGATACGGGAGCGGGAATCTCGGATGCGGTATTGGAATTTCTCGTGGCAAGCAGTGAGATTCTGCTCGTCACAACGCCGGAGCCGACCTCGATCACGGATTCGTATTCGCTGCTCAAGGCGCTGATGCGTCATCCGCGCTTTTACAGGGAATTTTCCCAGATCAAGGTCATAACGAACCGTGTGGAGAGCGAGAAGGAGGGCGAGAACCTGTTCCACAAGCTGGATATGGTTGTGAGCAGATATCTCAAGCTGCCGATCGAGCATCTCGGCTATGTTCCGCAGGATCCCGCACTGGCGAAGGCTGTGATGCAGCAGATGCCGATTTCCCTTCAGAATGAGAATGCCAGATCGGCGAAGGCATTTGAGCGCATCGCGAACAAGCTGGTATACGGGGAGTCTGCAAAGCAGATACAAAAAAGAGGTATGGCAGCCTTTTTTGCACACATTATAAACGGTAGAAAGAATTCGTAGGAGAGAGCATATGTTATCAAAATATATTTTGCCGGGCGACAAGGTGGAAATGACCGCGGTCGGCAGGGTAAAACACAGTACCGCCGATGAGGAGGATGAGAAAAAGGTCTTTACGAGCAAGGTGAGCGATGTCATTTCGGACGAGCGTATCGAGATCATCATGCCGATGGAGAAAACGAAGCTGATTCTCCTTCCGGTAGATGCCGAATACGAAATCTGTTTTTATGCAAAGTCGGGCATTTTCATGTGCAAGGCACGAGTCATTGACCGCTATAAATCGGAGGGAATTTATATTCTGCTCTTTGAACTGACGAGCAATCTGCGCAAAAATCAGAGGCGCGAATTTTATCGTTTCAACTGCATTTTGAATATGAGCAGCCGGGAGCTTGTGGAGGAGGAGGTCTCCTCGATGGGGGATAATAAGCTGCAGCTCGAGAGCGGACTGCCGCTTCAGCAGAGCATCATTGTGGATATCAGCGGCGGAGGGATCCGCTTTGTGTCCAATCACCGCTATGAGCAGGGGACGATCATTTATCTGACCTACAACCTTTTTGTCTGGGGCGAGGAAAAGTCCAACGAGCTGGCTGGAAAGATTTTGATGGTTCGGGAGCTTGAGAATCGGAAGGGACAATATGAACATCGGGTACAGTATGTGATGATCAAAAATCAGGAACGCGAGGAGATCATTCGCTATATTTTTGAGGAAGAGAGAAAAAACAGGCAGAAAAGATAATGCGATTCGTATCATATGCATGTCATATTTGTCGAAAAAAGTGGGGTAAAAGATTACTTTGCACCCATGAGAAGGGAGTTGTATGATATAATGGAATCAGAAGGACATGGACATGTGCATGCAGCAAGGAAACTGGTTGCCATTGCATGCTCGACCGGAGGACCCAAAGCGCTGCATAGCGTGGTTCCTAAGCTTCCCGCCAATCTGGATGCGCCGGTTGTGATCGTACAGCACATGCCGAAGGGCTTTACGGAGTCCCTGGCAGAAAGACTTGACAGTATTTCACCGATCTCCGTCAGGGAGGCGGCAGAAGGGGAGCCTGTCAGGAAAGGCTGTGTCTACATTGCGAGAGCCGGCAGCCACTTGAAGCTGAAAAGACAGGGAGACAGAATTGTTTTTGTTTACTCGGATGAGCCGGTCAGAGAGGGCGTCAAACCTTGTGCAAATTACATGTTTGAATCTATTCTGGATACGCCTTATGATGAAGTTGTATGTGTTGTTATGACCGGTATGGGTGCAGACGGCATGGAGGGCATTGCCAATCTCTTAAAAAACAAGAGAAACAGACACATTACGGTTCTTGCACAGAACGCAGGTACCTGTGTTGTGTACGGTATGCCGAGGGCGGTTGTCAGTGCGAAGCTTGCGGATAAGGTTGTTCCGCTTGAGGAAATTGCAAACGAAATCATTACGAACATGGGGGTAAGATGAAATGGATGTAAGTCAATATCTGGATATATTTCTGGATGAAACAAAAGAACATTTACAAACCTTGAGCGATCAGCTCATGATCCTGGAGCAGGAGCCGGACAATATGGATACGATCAATGAGATTTTCCGTGCGGCACACTCGTTAAAGGGTATGGCAGGAACGATGGGTTACAAGAGAATGCAGAATCTGACGCATGATATGGAAAATGTCTTTTCCGAGGTGCGTTCCGGAAACTTACATGTTGACGACCACATGGTAGACATTCTGTTCCAGAGTCTGGATGCGCTCGAGGAATATACGGATAATATTCAGAATACGACGGAGGAAGGGACGAACGATAACGACCATCTGATCAAAGCGCTGAATGCGATTCTGAATGGGGAGAAGAGTGAACCGGCAGCACCGGCAGGGGCAGCGTCAAAGGAGGAACCGGCAGCGCCGCAGGAGAGTGAGAACGGCAAGAAGCTGGATAAGTGGAGAGAGATTAAGCTCGGAGATACGGAGCTGACAGTCATGAATAAGGCTGTGAATATGGACAAGAATCTTTTCGGCATTTCGGTCTTTATCCAGGAATCCTGTATTTTGAAGGCGGCAAGGGCTTTTCTTGTATATAAGGCGCTTGAAGATCTCGGTGAGATTATTGTGTCGGAGCCTTCCGCACAGGATATCGAGGATGAAAAATTTGAATTTGATTTCAGTATGATCTTCATTTCGGATAAGGATCGGGAGACGGTGCTGCATGCGATTATGAATGTATCCGAGATCGAGGATGCAGTCGTAGATCCGATCGACATAAGCCAGTATCAGGTTGCGGAGACGGAGGAAAAACCGGAGGAGACGCAGGTTGTCAAGAAGGATACAAAGCAGCAGCCGGCGGCAGAAGCTGCTGCGGCAGCTCCGGCAAAGAAGAGCGGCGGCAAGCCGGTTGTCAACCGCACCGTTCGTGTGGATATCGAAAAGCTTGACACGCTGATGAATCTTGTCAGCGAGCTGATTATCGCAAAGAACTCT
This sequence comes from Lachnospiraceae bacterium, assembly GCA_017476765.1. Lineage (GTDB taxonomy): Bacteria > Bacillota > Clostridia > Lachnospirales > Lachnospiraceae > JAFUZE01. Next base: position 9,952 of record JAFUZE010000004.1, on the reverse strand, counting down.
CTCGTATCGGCAGCAAAGAACTCCGAGGGTATGGGAAATACGACCGAGCAGATCGAGTATCTCGAGAGTGTGACGACGAACCTGCACGAATCCGTTATGAAGGTTCGAATGGTGCCGATCGAGTCGGTAGTTGCCAAGTTCCCGAAGATGATCCGCGATTTGTCCAAAAAGCTGGATAAGAAAATGCAGCTGATCATGACCGGTGAGGAGACCGAGCTGGATCGTACCGTGGTAGATGAAATCGGAGATCCTCTGATGCATTTGCTCCGTAATTCCGCTGATCACGGTCTTGAGAGTGCCGAGGTGCGTGCGCAGCGCGGCAAGCCGGAGGTCGGAACGGTTCGCTTAAATGCTTATCAGGATGGAAATAACGTTGTCATCGAGGTCGGTGATGACGGTAACGGTATTGATGTCGAGGCAGTCAAGAAAAAGGCAATCGAGCGTGGTACGATTACGGCAGAGCAGGGTGAGAACATGACCGATAAGGATATCGTCGATCTGTTGTTCTTGCCGAGCTTTTCAACGGCAAAGCAGGTATCGGATATTTCCGGACGAGGCGTCGGCCTTGACGTTGTGAAGTCGAAGATTGAGTCGCTCAGCGGTGATGTGGAGGTTAAGACAGCGCTCGGCGAAGGAAGTACTTTCATTGTCCGCCTGCCGCTGACGCTTGCAATCATTCAGGCACTCATGGTTGAGGTCGGAAAGGAAAAATATGCGATTCCGCTCGGCACAATTCAGACCATCGAGGATATCACACCGGGTGATGTGAAGTATGTACAGGGTAAGGAGGTCATCAACCTGCGCGGTGAGGTCATGCCTCTCGTCCGCCTGAATGAGATTCTGGATTGTGAGACGGAGACCGATCCGGAAGCAAATATGCTCGTTGTAATTGTCAAGAAAGGTGAGAAGCTGGCCGGACTCGTTGTCGATGAGCTGATGGGACAGCAGGAAATCGTTATTAAGACCATGGGCAAGTATATCAACAAGTGTAAGATCATCAGCGGCGCGACCATTCTCGGTGATGGCGACATTGCGCTGATCATAGACACCAATACATTAATATAGGCGTTAGGCGGAGGTTGAGACGATGGATGAATTAAGTGTAAACACGAGCTATGAGACAACCCAGTTTATTGTTGTCCGTTTTGAAAATGAGCAATATGGAATCAATATCAAATATATCGATAATATTGTCAGAATGCAGCAGATCACGAGAGTGCCGAAGGTGCAGAAGTACATCAAGGGTGTCATCAATTTGCGCGGCGAGGTCATTCCGGTAATGAGTATCCGCCTCAAGATGGGGTATGAGCCGGATGAGATTAACAAAAATACGCGTATTATTATTCTGAAAATCGACGGAAATGATACGATTGGTGTATTGGTGGATGAGGTGAAGGAGGTCGTGACTCTTTCCGATAATGAGATCGAAAAGATTTCTTATGACGCAAAGGATGAAAAACAGAACTTTCTGGCAGGCATCGGCAAGGACAGAGGAGAATTGATTTCCATTTTTGATCTGAATTTGCTGCTGGCAGAAAAAGAAAATGTATGATGAGGAAAAGGTATGGCAAGATTTGAAAACTTAGATGATATGTCAAGTGAATACTATGATGTGCTCAGTGAGCTTGGCAATATCGGCGCGGGGAATGCTGCCACTGCACTGGCGACAATGCTCCAGTGCAAGATGGACATTACCGTGCCGAAGGTAAGACTGCTGGATTTCAAGGATGTGTGCAGCGTGCTCGGCGGAGAGGAACAGATCATGGCGGGTATTGATCTGATGGTAGAGGGAGATATTAACGGCAGTATCATGTTCCTGATGGATGAACGTTCGGCGCATGTCCTTGTGGAGAAGGTGATGGGAATGCCGACGGAGCAGGAACATTCGCTGACAGAGATGGAATTGTCTGCACTCAAGGAGGTAGGAAATATTATCACAGGAGCGTATCTCAATTCGCTTGCGACGCTGACCTCGATGATGATTTATCCGTCCGTGCCTTATGTCAGTATTGACATGGCAGGCGCGATTCTGAGCGTGGCCGCGATTGAGTTCGGTATTATGGGTGATAAGATTCTGATGATTGAGACACAGCTGATGGATGAGACGGAAATCAACGGATATTTTCTGTTGATGCCGGATCTGGAATCCTATGATAAGATTTTAAGTTCGTTGGGACTTTAAAGAGAGAGAAGTTGCGAGTAAGGTTATGTGTAAAGTGATAAAGGTAGGAATGGCGGATTTAGCCGTGTGCATAAGCCCTGACAGCATTACGACTGTAGGGCTTGGGTCGTGCGTGGGGATTGCCCTGCGCGACCCGGTTTCGAAGGTTGGAGGTCTGGCACATATTATGCTGCCGGACAGCACGCAGATGAAAAACAATAGTAATATTCCCAAATTTGCGGATACGGGAATCGAGGAGCTGGTCAAACAGATTGTAAAAAACGGTGCGAACCGGAGCAAGCTTGTCGCAAAGCTTGCCGGAGGAGCGCAGATGTTTGCGTTCAATACCGGCAACAATCTGGTGCGGATCGGGGAACAGAACGTCGAGGCGTGCAAGAAAAAGTTGAAAGAAATGGGAATTCCGGTTCTGAGTGAGGATACCGGGCTGAATTTCGGTAGAACGGTAATTTTTTATCCGGAAACCGGTGATTTTGTCATTAAGTCAGTGAACAAAGAGGTAAAGACTATTTAATGAAGACGAAAATGATTCCGACAATACTGATGCTACTTGCAGGAGCGGTCACCAGTATTATTTGCTTTCTGTTGAATTATGAAATAAAAGCAATGATGTTTATTTTATTGGCAGTCATGTTTTTATTTTTCTTTTTGGGAGATGTGCTTCGTTTTATTCTGGAGAAGAATGTTTTTATCAAAGAGGATGACAAGGATGGGGAAGAGACGGATGAGGAAGGCTCTGTAATCGAGAAGGAAGCCAGTGCAGCGGAGGAGCACGCACAGCAGACGTTATAATGCAGGGTTAAAAAATGATTGGAGGGCGACATGGACGAGATGGAAAGAAAAAGGCTGTGGATTAGTTATACACAGACCGGGTCCACGCAGCTGCGTGAGAAAATCATATTGGAATATGCGCCGCTCGTAAAAACCGTCGCGGGTCGTCTGAGCATGTATCTTGGCTATAATGTGGAGTATGATGATCTGGTCAGCTATGGGATTTTGGGTCTGATCGATGCCATTGATAAATTCGACACGACGAAGGAAGTTAAATTTGAGACATACGCCTCTTTGCGTATCCGCGGAGCGATTCTTGATCAGATTCGCAAGATGGACTGGATTCCGAGAACGATCCGGCAGAAGCAGAGGAAGATCGATAACGTTTTAAAGGATGTAGAGCAGGCAAAGGGCAGACAGGCGACCGATGAGGAGTTGGCGCAGGGGCTGGGCATTTCGTCTGATGAGCTGACCGAATGGCAGTCGCAGATGAAGGTCACGGCGGTCGTTTCCCTGAATGAGTTTTTGGAGCAGGGGAGTGAGATTCCGAACGAAAGGGGCAGGGTGTCCGAGGATTTCGCCCGCCCGGAGGATGTATACGAGCGAAATGAATTGAAGGAGGTCTTAAGTGACGCCCTTCTTTTGTTGACCGATAAGGAAAAGACGGTCATTGAGTTATATTATTATGAGGACCTGACTCTGAAGGAAATCAGCAGAATATTGGAGGTGTCCGAATCCAGAGTGTCTCAGCTTCACACAAGAGCGCTTGAGAAGATGAAGACGAAGATGGGAAATTATATGGGAATATTGAGTAAAATTTGATGCGGGAGGGGTACTATGAATGGGTATTTCAGGCTCATAATACAGGATCATATGATAAATCTGGAAATCACTCCGCCTACAGAGGATGGAAAGGCTGTGGGTTTCGACGAAATCATGGCTTATCTTCACGCACATCAGGTTGACCCGGTTGATACGGTAAAGGTCGGAAAGTTTTTGTATTCCATATCGGGTGATAAGCCGGCTGTCCTTCCGCTGCTCGAGAAAAAGAGGTTTCCTGTGAGTGAGAGCTATAATCTGGTCGTTTCCGAGGATCGGATGCAGGCAATTGCCCGGTTTTACCCGCCGAGCGAGGACGGAAGTCTGCTCACGAGAGAGGATCTGATCAGAGATCTGACGGTTAAGAAGATTACGGTCGGCGTAGATACGGAAGTGATCGACCGGTTTCTGGCAGAGAGAAGATATTGCACCGATTATGTCATTGCGACAGGCAGACCGCCGAAAAACGGTAAGGATGCGGTGATCGAATATTTTTTTAACACGGATTTGTCCAGCAAGCCGAAGGTGAATGAGGACGGCTCTGTAGACTTTTTTCATTTAAACACGATCAATCACTGTAAGGAAGGGGATTTGCTGGCTCGTCTGACGAAGGCGGTTCCGAGCTTTCCGGGAGCGGATATTTACGGCGGAATGCTGAAAGGACGGGAGGTCAAAACGGTTGCCTTAAAGCATGGGCGCAATATTCGCCTGTCGGAGGACGGGCTCGAAATGTACTCGATGATCAACGGGCATGTATCGCTCGTTGATGACGATGTCTTTGTCTCCGATGTGTATGAGGTGGAAAATGTCGGACCGGCGACCGGAAATATCGAGTCGGAGGGCAGCGTCGTGATCGGTGGCAATGTGCAGGCAGGCTTTCAGGTGAAAGCCACGGGAAATGTGGAGATTCGAGGTGTTGTGGAAGGTGCGGTGATTGAGGCGGGCGGTGATATTGTTGTCGGCAGGGGCATCAATGGAATGGGCAGAGGCATTCTGCGTGCCGGCGGACGTATCATTTGCAAATATATCGAGAATTCGACCGTGACGAGCGGCGCTTACATTGAGACGGAATCGATTCTGCACAGCCTGGTCAACGCCGGAACGGAAATTGAGGTGACCGGTAAGCGGGGCATCATCGCCGGAGGCATTGTCCGTGCGACGGAGAAGATTACATGCAAAACGCTCGGCTCTGCGATGGGGGCTGACACGACCGTGGAGGTCGGCGTGCCGCCGGATGCGAAGGAGCGGCAACAGTTTTTGCAGAGAGATCTGGTGGAAATACAAAAGAATATGAAGAATATGAAGGTCGTGATTGAGAACTGCCAGAAAAAGATCAATGCCGGTGTGAGACTGACACCGGAACAGCTCAAATATGTGCAGACGCTTGTTAAATCCTACAAGCAGCTGGAGGGTAAGCTGGCGGAGGAGGACAAGGAATTACAACAGCTCGATGAGGCTATGCACAGCAGCGGCAATGCCTGTATCATTGTCAAAGGCGAGGTCTATGCGGGCACGAAGGTTACGATTGCGGATTCGTCCCTGATCGTAAAGGACGGAATCAAATATTGCAGGCTCGTGAGAGAGAACGGGGAGGTCAAGCTGGCCTCTATTTAGGAGGAGGCGGTGCAACATGGCAATTAGTCCAATAGAATTTCAGGGCGTGATTACGAGAACGCAGGATGTTACATCGATTCAGCACAACGAGGATCAGAAGGGAATGCTTCATCAGTCCAATTTCCAGATGCAGATGGATAAGACGATTGAGCACAATTTAAGTCAGGTTCGGAATGCGGATAATGCAGACAAAAAGCAAAACCAGACTGACGCAAAGGAGAAGGGAAACGGACAGTACATGGGTGACGGCGGCAAAAACCGCAGGAAGCGTGAGGAGACTCCCGCGGACGGTAAGGTGATCCGCAAGGGAGAAAGTCATTTTGATATTTCGATATAGAAAGAGGATTGGAGAGCATGACAGCGATAGAGATTCTATTATTGATTGCAGGCGGAATCATTTTTATCGTCAGCTTTTTGCTTCCGCAAAAGGAACATATAGAGCCGCAGGAAGCGGCTCTTTCTCGCGAACAGATCAAGGAGCTTTTGTCAGATGAATTGAAAGAGGCAAAAACGAATATGCAGGATATGGTCGATGAGACGGTGACCTATTCCGTGGAGAAGGCGGAGCGTGCGATGGAGCGTATTACGAACGAGAAAATTTCTGCTGTCTCCGAATTTTCCGATACGGTACTGACGGATATCAACAAAAACCGCGACGAGGTCATGTTTTTGTACGATATGCTGAATGATAAGCATGAAAATCTGAAGGAAGCGGCGAGGGAGATCAATCTCACGACCAAAGAGGCGAAAAGGGTAAGCGAGGATTTGGGAAAGATACTGGAGCAGAAAGCGACAGGGCAGGATGCGCAGCATATGTCGGAGGAACCGGAGACACCTTTGGATGCGGAGAACGGTACGGGGACGGCTGAGCCGGTTCGCACCGGTCAGGAACGTCTCAGGGATGCGTTTGTCCCGTTTGGCGCCCTCGAGGTGGAGCGGATCAGTCCGGAGGACATCGCAGCAAGGAAGCCTGCGGCAAAGAAAACGAAAACGGTGAAAAAAGTACCGGAAAAAGCTGCGGATGTACAGGCACAGCCGGTGAAGCAGCCGAGACAGAGGGCCAAGAGAAAGACCGCATACAGTGAGAACAAGCTGACGGAAGTGCCGGCAGCGGAGTTTGACGGAAATGTTGTCAGCCAGAGCAACAACAATGAAAAAATTCTGCAGCTGCACCGTATGAATAAATCCAATGTCACGATAGCCAAAGAGCTGGGACTCGGCGTAGGCGAAGTCAAGCTGGTCATAGACTTGTATAAGGGCATGTAAAGGAACGTGAAATGAACTTGAAATATTATTTAAGGGGACTGGGAATCGGGATTCTGGTGACTGCCCTCATTATGGGCATCTCAGCCGGACACCGGGATAGGAGCATGACGGATGAGGAAATCAGGCAGGCGGCGCTCAGACTGGGAATGGTTGACGGAACGAACGTTCTGACGGAACAAAAGGAGACGGACAATGCTTCTGATGGCGGAACGCAGGAGGGCGAAACGGCTTTGGCGGCGGATGCTGAGGAAAACGGAAATGCCGGGGAGCAGACAGCGGATGAGGCAGATGCCGATGAGAGCGTCAAGTCGGGATCTGCGAAGGCAGACGACAGTGGAAGTGAGCAGACAGGAACAGGGAAGTCCGGCGATACCGAAAGCGACCGGACGGGAAATACGAAGGCGGATGATACCGAGAGCAAGCAGACGCAAGACGCAGCGCCGGACGATACCGAGAGCAAGCAGACGCAAGACGCAGCGCTGGACGGTACCGAGAGCAAGCAGACGGGAACAGAAGCGGCGGATGATACCGAGAGCAAGCAGACGCAAGACGCAGCGCCGGACGATACCGGAGGCAAGCAAACCGGGGAGCAGACAGAGGAGAATACCGGGGAGGATACGGAAGCAAATCGTTCTGATGCGGTAGTGATTACAGTCAGCTCCGGAGACGGCTCCGGCTCGGTTGCGCGCAAGCTTGCGGATGCAGGTCTGGTTGAGAGCGCAAGCTCTTATGACAGCTTTCTGTGCCAATATGGCTATGATAAGCGGCTGCGTGTGGGCAGCTACACGATTCCGAGAGGCTCCAACGAGCTTCAGATTGCAAGAAGTCTGACAGGACATCATGAAAATTAGTGATAAACCCTTGTTTCGTACAAGGGTTTATGTTATAATTGGCATGTTGTGAAAAAACACGCACATCGATTTATCGCCGGTGCCTTATGACGCAGGGGTGGCGCATAGAGAGGACATGTGCGGAAGCAAAAACCAAATGGAGGTAGAACAATGAGCGTTATTTCAATGAAACAGTTACTGGAAGCAGGTGTACATTTCGGACACCAGACGAGAAGATGGAATCCTAAGATGGATCCGTATATCTTTACGGAGAGAAACGGAATCCACATCATCGACTTGCAGACATCCGTAGGTAAGGTGGATGAGGCATACGATGCGGTTTCCCAGATCGTAGCAGCAGGCGGAACGATTCTGTTCGTCGGAACAAAGAAGCAGGCACAGGATGCTGTCAAGACAGAGGCAGAGCGCTGCGGTATGTTCTATGTAAACGAGAGATGGCTCGGCGGTATGCTCACCAACTTCAAGACAATCCAGAGCAGAATTGCAAGACTCAATGAGATCGAGGCAATGTCTCAGGACGGAACCTTTGACGTGCTGCCTAAGAAAGAGGTCATCGCATTAAAGAAGGAATGGGAAAAGCTTGAGAAGAACTTAGGCGGAATTAAGAATATGAAGAGAGTGCCGGATGCAATCTTCGTTGTAGATCATAACACGGAGAGAATCTGCGTAAAAGAGGCGCATGCACTTGGTATTACTTTGATCGGTATCTCCGATACGAACTGCGATCCGGAGGAGCTTGACTTCGTGATTCCGGGTAATGACGATGCAATCCGCGCAGTGAAACTCATCGTATCGAAGATGGCGGACGCTGTCATCGAGGCAAATCAGGGTGAAATCACGGCTGAGGAAGCTGAGTCTGCGGAGGCAGATGCAGAATTAGATGCACAGGAGACAGAGGAAGCAGTGGAAGCGTAAGCTTTTGTTATCAGAAAAGCAAGGATCGAAAGTAAGCATTGGAGGATAAATGAAATGGCTATTACAGCAGCAATGGTAAAAGAATTGAGAGAGATGACCGGCGCAGGCATGATGGACTGCAAAAAGGCATTGAATGAGACAAACGGCGATATGGACGCTGCCATCGAGTTGTTAAGAAAGAACGGACAGGCAAAGGCAGAGAAGAAGGCAGGCAGAATCGCAGCAGAGGGTCTGTGCAAGGTCGTAGTAAAGGATGATAAGCTGGCAGCTGTTGTCGAGGTAAACTCTGAGACAGACTTTGTTGCAAAGAACGAAAAGTTCCAGAATTTTGTTGCGGCAGTTGCAGATCAGGCACTCGCTACGAATGCCGCTGATCTTGACGCTTTTTTGGCAGAGGCATGGAATCAGGATGCTTCTAAGACCGTGAAGGATGCACTTGTAGAGGAAGTCGCAGTGATCGGTGAGAACCTGACGATCAGAAGATTTGAGAAGGTGCAGGCAGAAAACGGATGTGTTGTTTCCTACACACACGGCGGCGGCAGAATCGGTGTCATCGTGGAAGCTGAGACGGATGTAGTAAACGATGCAGTGAAAGAAGCTTTGACGAATGTGGCAATGCAGATTGCAGCTCTGTATCCGAAGTATGTTTCCGACGATGAGGTGAGCGCAGACTATATTGCACATGAGAAGGAGATTTTGAAGGCTCAGATCATGAACGACCCGAAGGAGTCACAGAAGCCGGAGAAGGTGATCGAGGGCATGATTCAGGGACGTATCAAGAAAGAGTTAAAAGAAATTTGTCTGCTCGATCAGGTCTATGTAAAGGCAGAGGACGGCAAGCAGACAGTCGGCAAATATGTAGAGCAGGTCGCTAAAGAAAATGGCGCGGCGCTCAAGATCAAGAGATTTGTCCGTTTCGAGACCGGCGAGGGAATCGAGAAGAAGAACGAGGATTTTGCGGCTGAGGTTGCGGCACAGCTCGGACAGTAAGCACTTTTGCAAAGACAGTTCATGTTAAGAGGGCGATGATGGGATAAAATCATCGTCCTGTTTTCTGTTTTAAGCCGGACAGTATTTTTGGTAATAATGAACATAGACCGGTTGTTTTGCGTGTGATATACTGCTCTCAAAGGGAGGTGTTATATAATGACAGATAGCGAAAAACTGGATTTTCTCGTATCAGAAATGAAGGACATGAAGTCGGGAATGCATGAGATGAAGTCAGAAATACAGAATCTGAAATCAGAAGTGTATGACATGAAGTCAGATATTGGGAATCTGAAGTCGGAAGTGCATGAGATGAAGTCGGATATTGAGAATCTGAAGTCGGAAGTGCATGAGATGAAGTCAGATATTGAGAATCTGAAGTCGGAAGTGCAGGACTTGAAGTCAGAAGTGCAGGACATGAAGTCGGATATTGAGAATCTGAAGTCGGAAATGCAGGACTTGAAGTCAGAAGTGCAGGACATGAAGTCGGATATTGAGAATCTGAAGTCGGAAGTGCAGGACATGAAGTCGGATATTGAGAATTTGAAGT
>JAFUZE010000056.1 GCA_017476765.1 Lachnospiraceae bacterium | reverse complement strand
TGTCCTGTCTGATCAGACGCACACGACGAATGTGCGGATCGTGACGGAGGAGGACTGCGGAAAGGGCGTTACACGTCCAAAGGATTACACGGACGTGGACGGGCTGATCACGGATAAGCCGGGCGTTGTGCTCGGCACCTTCTATGCGGACTGCGTGCCGCTTTATTTTTATGACCCGGTAAAGGGAGTCGTCGCATTGTCGCATTCCGGATGGCGCGGCACGGTCGCCAGGATGGGAGAGGTGACGGTCGATACGATGGTGCGGGAGTTCGGATGTGCCAGAGAAACGATTTTGGCTGCCGTCGGACCTTCCATCTGTCAGGACTGCTACGAGGTCAGCGAGGATGTGGCAGAGGCATTCCGCAAGGAGTTTTCCGGACGGGAAGCTGCGCTTTTGCAGCCCGGTGCAGAGGAAGGAAAATATCAGCTGGATTTGTGGAGGGCGAATGAGATCGTGCTTTTGGAGGCGGGAATCCGGAGAGAGCATCTGGAAGTGACGGATATATGTACCTGCTGTAACCCGGCCTATTTGTTCTCTCACAGGGCATCGAAGGGAAAGCGCGGAAATCTCGGTGCATTTATCATGCTGATCTAGTGCACTGACACGTTCTTATTCAAACGAACTCCTTGTCTGTTGGCTCGATAGCGCATGTAAAAAAGCCTCGACGATGCCCGCATCGCCTGCGTTTTTTTGCATACACTCTCGAACCAATATCCTACGGATTTAGTTCAAATTTGAACGTGTCAGCACACTAGTGCAGCGGGAAAGAATGGCATGATAAAATGGAATACTTTGGCAGGTTTAAGGAAATTTTAAGTATTCCGGTAGTCAGAAATTAAATTCTATATGATTCAATAGATGGTGTAAGCAGCCGGAACGGATTCCGGCTCGGCGTCTTAAGACAGGAGGATTACATGGAAACAAAGGAGACGATTTTAGTATGCGATGACGATAAGAACATCGTGGAGGCGATTGAAATCTATTTGTCGCAGGAGGGGTATCGGGTGCTGAAAGCATACGACGGAGAGGAAGCGATACAGATACTGAAAAGTGAGCAGGTGCAGCTTCTCGTCATCGATGTCATGATGCCGAAGCTCGACGGTATCCATGCAACGCTTCAGATCAGGGAGTTCAGCTCGATTCCGATCATTGTGCTTTCGGCAAAATCGGAGGATGCAGATAAAATACTCGGCTTAAATGTCGGTGCGGATGACTATGTTACCAAGCCGTTTAATCCGCTTGAACTGATTGCCCGCGTCAAATCAAACCTGCGCCGTTATACCCAGCTCGGCAACGATATTAAGAATAATCAGAATGTATGTACGATCGGAGGGCTTACGATCAACGATGAGACGAAGGAAGTGACCGTTGACGGGGAGCCGGTGAAGCTGACTCCGATTGAGTATAATATTTTGTATTTTCTTGCAAGAAATGCCGGGAAGGTCTATTCGATCGAACAGATTTATGAGAGTATCTGGAATGAGGAGGCGGTCGGGGCAGATAATACCGTCACGGTACATATCCGTCATATTCGTGAAAAAATTGAAATCAATCCGAAGGAACCACGTTATTTGAAGGTAGTATGGGGAATCGGCTATAAGGTGGAAAAACAGGATTAGCCTTTCCCAGAAAAAGGAGAAGATGAATGGGAAAGCAGTATTTAAAAGCGAAATATAAGATTTTGGTCATCCTGGGGCATATTGTTCTGGTAATGCTTGCGGTAGGTATTATCTGTGCGGCATGCAGCCGCTGTGTGCTGATGTCGAAAAACGGAAACAGGGTGGTCGTGCTCAATCCGTTTGAGGAGGCGGAGGATTATGTCAGCCAAACGGCATTCCGCGATACCTTTTTGGCGGATGCAAGCTCGCTGGTCCGTTATCTGGCGGTCTGTAAGCAGTTTGAGACGGTAGGTGAATTTGATGAGGGCGTGGAAACGGATCTCACATCGCATTTTGATGCGGGAAAGGAAGTTGACCTGTTATCCTACTATTTTCGCAAAACGCCAAGTGCGGATGAGGACTCGCAAGGTGTTCTTGTATACCGCGTGCAGGATCTGATTGCGTGGAATGATCTCTATGGCTTTGGCACAAATGAGGATGGCAGCATAAAGGAGGTATTTTTGCCGACGGATGGCGTATCTGTCTATGAAAAACGGGAAGATATCTTTATGCTCATGAACATCTACCGCCCGCTCATCGAAAATGCCGGAGCTGCCGGCTTTGAGCGCTCGGAGACGGGAGCTGCTGCTTCGGCGGATATCGCTTTGGAGGAGGATGGGGAAGAGTATGCGGAGGAGACAGATGCCGCAGGTGTCACCGAAACCGCAGCCGGGACGACGCTGAACATTGCCGTGGCAGGAGATGAGATGGAGAAATTCGGTTATGCAGCTAAGGAGGACATCTTTGACTTCGGAGAAGATGAGATCAGCTATGAGGACTCCTATAAAATGCTGCAAAAAATTCTTATGTCGGTTGCTTCCGATCTTTCCTACAATTATTCGATTTATCAGGATCAGAAGGATTATTTTGCAAGCAGCGGCAATAACTTCAAATATCTTTACCTTCCGGATAAAAGAGGAACGTCAAAGCAGTATTATACCAATCTGTCTGTTAAGCACAGAACGGAGGCAGTCACTAAGGCAAAGAAATTTTGCGATTCGATGGCGGCATATATTGTCATCGATGCAGAGAGCGGCAACATCGACCAGAAGATGGTTGATATACTGGCAAGCCGTTTTCTCTATAATTACAATCAGCTTAAATATGCGTTTAAGGACTATGGAGGAAAGATTTATATCGGCGTATTGAAGATGGATGCCGAAGACGACTTTGCGGTGTATGCTGATGACGATTTATATGCGCAGATATACAGTGTGTATGAAAATTCCGACGAGGACGCCATATGGATCGTGGCACTCCTGCTTACGCTGTTTCTTTTGAGCCTGATTCTGCTTATCACGGATACGGTTCAGTGCGGTAGGGTGCCGGAGGATGACAAGGTGCATCTGATTGCGTTTGACCGTCTGTATACCGAGCTTGCACTGGCGCTTGGAGTACTTATCGCAATCGGTGTAGCCTGGCTCGGCATCGTCATACTTCGTGATCTGATCGGTTCCATGTCGGATGTTGCGGTGTACCGTCTGGTGCATAATCATTACCTGATGATGGCGGGAGTTGTGGCTGCCGCAATTCTTGACGGGGTGTTCCTGTTCTTCTACGGCAGTCTGATCAGGCGCATCAAGGCACGGACTCTGTTGAGCGGCAGCCTGCTCGGCAAGCTGGCGAAAGGAGCCAAAAGGCTGGTTGTTTTTCTCTTAAAGGGCATTGGAAGTCTGTACCGGCACGCAAATGTTGTCGGGAAGTCGCTTCTGACCTTTCTGCCCCTGCTGTTTCTGATGCATCTGCATCTGCTTGCGGGATTGTATATGAATGATGTACTGCTGGTTCTCTGCTGGATTCTGGATGCTGCGGTACTGGTGCTTTTTGTCTATATCAGTCTGGCGAGGGGGCGGATTATAAGAGGTATTGACAAGATCAGCAGCGGTGAGCTGGAATATCAGGTAGATACACAGTATATGTATGGGGATAATTTGCGATTTGCCGAAGCGGTCAACCATATCGGCGACGGTATCCGTGAGGCGGTCAACCAGAGCATGAAGGACGAGCGGATGAAGGCGGATCTCATCACCAATGTATCCCATGATATCAAAACGCCGCTCACATCCATCATCAATTATGTGGATTTATTAAAGCGCGAGCAGGTGCAGGATGAGAAGGTGCGCGGTTACATCGAGGTGCTCGACAACAAGTCGCAGAGGCTCAAGCAGCTGACGGAGGATCTCGTCGAGGCGAGCAAGATTTCTTCCGGAAATATTGTGCTGAATATGGAAGATTTGAATGTGGTGGAGCTGCTTCAGCAGGCGATGGGCGAATTTACCGACCGTTTTGAGGAGAAGGAACTCAAGGTCGTGATGAGCTTTTCGGATACCCCATGCATGATCCGGGCAGACAGCCGAAGAATGTGGCGAGTCATAGATAATCTGCTCGGCAATATTTACAAGTATGCGATGGAAAAGACGAGAGTTTATATTGAGGTGAAGGATTTAAACGGTGTCGGAAGAAAAGTATCGATATCGATGAAAAACATCTCCAAGCAGGCGCTCAACATCGATGCCGACGAGCTGACCGAGCGCTTTATCAGAGGTGATATATCCCGAAGCACGGAGGGAAGCGGGCTCGGACTTTCCATCGCCAAGAATCTGGTCGAGGCACCGGGAGGCACATTTAACCTGTATCTGGACGGGGATTTGTTCAAGGTGACGATTATTTTCTGAATACAGCTGTATAAACCATGCGATCATTCCTGTTGAATATTAATAAAATCAGGAGCAGCGAAATACCTTTCACTGCTCCTGTCTATGTTTTTTGTGTGCTTCTATTTGTGTCCTTTACGAATAACCGCATCTAACAGTTCTGCTTCATTTACTAAGA
>JAFUZE010000003.1 GCA_017476765.1 Lachnospiraceae bacterium | reverse complement strand
TCAAAGCGCTCCTTGTACGCCACGAGCAGATTCTGCAGCTGGAATGCCGCCATCTTGCCGATCATGTACACGTCCTCGCCGATTCCGATGGCGACCAGAATATACTCTACCATCTGCTCATCGTATATTTTAAAAAACTGATATCTCGATACCTCCTGACTGTCCGCAGGAGATTTGACAAAATCGATCACCGCAGTCACATACCCCTTGTCCGTGTCGATCGTCGAAACAACGTCCTTCCCCTCCGTATCCACAACAACAAAATCGACTCTCGAAATGCCCTTTAAGCCATCTATTGTGTTCTGTAAAATCTGATTGGAAATCATATCCCCACTCCTCTTTCTCAGCAATCATCCTTTAAGCAAAAAATATGACTACCTTCTCTCATGCATCATTTCCTTCTATTTTAATCTATTTTCACAAAAAAATCTAGTAATTTCGCCGAATTTTTTGTGAACTTTTGTACAAAAAAAGTGGCTGTTTCAAACCACTTTTTGATGATTGGCAATCATTTCCTCCTGCTCTTCCTCATCGAGCAGTGCCAGCTGCTGCACCTGCTCATTCAATCCAAGCATTCTTGCATCGAGCTCCGATGCCATTTTCGCACACTCCACAAGCTCTGATCTGATATACTCCGGAACATTCATGTTAAATTTGTACTGAATCTTATGCTCAAGGCTCGCCCAGAAATCCATCGCAACGGTGCGAATCTGTATCTCCACCTTCGTATCCACAACGCGGTCGGACAAAAAGACAGGCACTGTCACGATCAGATGATAGCTCCGATAACCGCTCGGCTTTGGATTGGAAATATAATCCTTGACACTGATGACCTTGATATCACTCTGATTGATGAGCATCTCGGCGATCCGGTAGATGTCCGAGGTAAAGGAGCAGATCACGCGTATTCCGGCAATATCATTGACATGCTTGACCATATTCTCGATCGTGGACTCATATCCGTTCTTTTTCAGTTTCTTGACAATGCTCTCCGGAGATTTAATTCTGGACTTAATATGCTCGATCGGATTATAACGATGAACGTGCAGAAACTCGTCGTTTAAAATCTCCAGCTTTGTCCCGATTTCCTTTAATGCCGAATTATAAATCAAATTGACCTCTTTCCAGCTGTCAACTCCGTTATTCTGACTTGGTCTAAATTCCATACTACTCCACCTCACGTCTGTCTTCCTGTGGCTGTGTACAACTATTATACCATACTTTTACAGAAAATGACATTTCACACAAATTTTTCATAAATTTTTAACATTTTTTGTGAATCTTTTCCAAACCCACGCCTTTCATCTTATGCAGACAGCGGAAGCTTTATGCCTGTTTTCCGAAGAAAACACCACCGCAGCATCCCAAAAGCAAGTGAAAGATAAAAAACCGTCCCTGCTTCGCCGGAAAAATTCTCTGCATGCCCCTACGCACAAAAAACTCCGGGTGAATGCCCGGAGTCCTTCTTTTATCGCCTTTACGCAGCAAATCGTCGTCTGCCCGCCGGTGTGCGTTATAGTATATTATTTGTATCGAGTGAAAAAATATCTGATGGTAAATCGTCTATCGTCCTCTTTATAGCATCTTCTAATTCAGGCGGCTCAGTTAAGCTTATGTCTACAAGAGGCAACAGATGACGGTACATTTCAACCAATGGTTGATTGCCTCGAATTTGAATAAGTTTAACACTGTGGCTATCGGCCGTTGAATAGATTCTTGTATTGGCTCCAACTTTATCAAATAATACCACACCTTGCCTTCCAACTCTATTTATTTTATCTTCAATAACTTCTTGATTTCCAGATGAAATCAATCCCACCTCGACACGAATGCGTCCTCTTTTGGTTCTTATTTCACAATCTGTTTCTCTTTCCACTAATTCATCTCTATCTATATTCATCCAGTAATCTATGTTTTCTTTGAGTCCTAATATGCTAAGCATACTCCTTATAATAACTCCTTCTAATACCTTGCCAACTTTCGACTTATCAGAACCTCTGATATTTAAAGTCGCTGAACCTGCCATCATTAGCAACCAGGCTTTGTCCATATCTTCAAATCTATCAATTTTTAATAATAAATCTTTCATATATAACTGTAAATCTTCCATCACATCCGGTAAATCTCTTTTGGAAATTCCCAGGTTAACTGATGTCTTTTGTGTTAATCCTACCAGCCAAAGCAAAAGATCTTTTTGTTCATCTGTACGATGGCGACTATTCATTAAATCTTGAACTATCATAGATTTCCAATCGTCGCCGTACTCTTTTTTGGCAGTTTCTACTACATCCGAAAGCCAAATATATGTTAATGCGAGTTTACTTTTAGTGTTTTTTTCAGTGATTAGCCTGTAATTTCTGCCCATTAGAACATGGAATGCCATTGCTCTCATAGAATCTTCCGAGAAAGCATTAGTCAATGAAATATTCTGATTCAACCAGTTTGTGTATTGATTAATTTTGTAATCCATTATTCCGACTCCTCATCAATAAAATCATTTTCTGTGCAATAATCAACTCTTACATTACCGTCTATTAGTTCTGATAAAACTTCTTTCATTAAATTATAATAAGTTGGTTCTCTGTCAATCAGCATAAAACGTCTTTCCATTTCATAAGCAATTCTACCTACAGTTCCAGAACCACCAAAAGGATCTAATACCATATCATCTTTAAAAGAATAGTATCGAATAACTTTTCTTACTAATTCATCAGGAAATACGGCTGGATGATTTTTGTTTATACCAGGCTTAATTTTCCAGATGTTTGTTACATCATAATCGCCCAAGATTTTAGATTCCTCAACTAAACTATGATCATAGTGATTTCTGATATTCCAATCAATTAATTTGTCAGTTCTTTTTCTGTAAACTAACACATACTCTGTAACTGTAACAGGCTTATATTGTAACGGCTGACGATCAGCTTTAAATCTTCTGCCGCGACCGACATTCCAACCTGCCCCTTCAGGTTTTTCCCAAATTATATCATCAATAAAATCAAATCCAACACTATCCATTATTTTGTGGACATCAAACGGTATTGGAATTCTTTTACTGGATGTATTCCGTGAAGTTCGCTTTATAAGCACAGGTGATACATTTATTACAAAAAATCTTCCCTCCGAAAGAATAGTATGACATCTGACAATTACTTTCCTTAAAAAATCCAAATACTCCTGATAATCAACATATTCAGAATACTCTGTTTTAGCATTAAAATACGGAGGGGAAGTAATCACTAATTGCGCCGTATCAGGGGGAAAATTTTCCAATACTTTAATGCTATCACCTAAAATAACTTTATTTGGAATTGGTGCAGGATAAAATAATCCTTTTTTTCTACTTTCAGCACCTGATTTTTTTTGTAATTTGCTATATCTTTCAAGCATTAAATTTTTTTCTGTATAATCAACAATTTTAGTGAGTTTGCGATCAATTTGAATTTCTCCAAGTGAAATATTGGTATTTTTTATTGCTTTCACTGATATTCGCCAAACATCTAACCTGTCGTCATATTCTGGCAAACCACAATCGATGGAAGCACATATTTCTTCAAAATTTTCTTCTAGCCATTTCAGTGCCAGTTCTCTTGCGCGATTTGTAGACCCCTTTTCAAATTTCATATATTTCACCGCCCGAATACATATTCGTATAATTCTATTACAAATTCTTATAATTTTCAAGAGAAACCGCAATAAATTTCTTTTTTGTTTTTCGTTTTATTTTATATATTTTTCGTTTTGTTTCATTGCATTTGCATGTAAAAATAGGTGGGAATCTTGGATTGATTTCCACCCATTTCGTTGTCAAATCCATCTTGCAAGCTATACCTCAAAAATGAGATCCGCATAAGTCGGGAACGGCCATGCCTTCCTGTCCACGAGCATCTCCAGCTCATCTGCCGGCTTTCTGAGCGCTGCCATCGCTTCCTTGACGGTATCCTTGTAGAAGTAAGCCTGCGCTCTCGCATCATCCATGGCACTCGCCGTCTTTTCCACCTCGATCAGCTTCACCAAAGCCTCCTTCGTCTCCTTCAGCCTGGAGGATACATTCGTAAGAAGCTCCGTCTGAACACTCGCATCCGCCCCTGCTTCCTTGACCGCAAGAACCGTGTCTGCCAGCGTTCTTGTATATCCGACTACCGCAGGGATAATCTGCTTGCTCGCCATATCGATCATTGTAAGCGCCTCAATGTTGATCGTCTTGGCGTAGGTCTCATAGAGAACCTCCGCTCTCGATGCGAGCTCTGCCTCCGTAAAAATGCCGAAGCGCTCGAACAGCCTGATTGCTTTTTCGGTCGTCAGGGTATCTACCGCTTCCACCATGGACTTAATGTTCGGAAGCCCTCTCTTTGCCGCCTTCTCAACCCATGCGTCCGAGTAGCCGTCTCCGTTAAAGATAATTCTCTGGTGCTTTGTCATATATTCCTTGATCAGATCATGGACTGCCATGTCAAAATCTTCTGCTTTTTCCAGTCTGTCCGCAGCCTCACAGAAGGCCTCCGCAACAATCGCATTGAGGATCGTATTCGGGCTCGCAAGGGAATCGGAGGAGCCTACCATACGGAACTCGAACTTGTTGCCGGTAAATGCAAACGGCGAAGTCCTGTTGCGGTCCGTCGCATCCTTCTCAAAATCCGGAAGCGTGGATACGCCGGTCTCCAGCTTGCCGCCCTCGATACTGGTAGCCGCCACACCGGTCTCCACCAGCTGCCTTACCACATCCTCCAGCTGTTCGCCGAGGAACATGGAAATGATTGCAGGAGGTGCTTCATTCGCACCGAGTCTGTGATCGTTGCCGACGTTGGAAGCGCTCTGGCGCAGCAGATCGGCATGAATATCGATTGCCTTCATAATGCAGGCGAGCACTAACAAAAACTGAATATTTTCATTCGGTGTCTCACCCGGATCAAGCAGATTGATTCCGTTGTCCGTCGTGAGCGACCAGTTGTTGTGTTTACCGGAACCATTCACACCGGCAAACGGCTTTTCGTGGAGCAGGCAGCGCATGCCATGCTTTCCCGCAACCCGCTTCATCGTCTCCATGATAATCTGGTTGTGGTCGACCGCAATGTTTGCCGTCTCATAGATCGGTGCCAGCTCATGCTGTGCAGGTGCCACCTCGTTGTGCTGTGTCTTTGCCGTAACTCCGAGCTTCCAAAGCTCTTTATTCAAATCATTCATGTATGCGCCAATGCGCTCTCTGATAACACCGAAATAGTGATCCTCCATCTCCTGTCCCTTCGGTGCCGGAGCTCCGAACAGCGTGCGCCCCGCAAAAATCAAATCCTCTCTCTGCAGCGCCTTTTTCTGATCCACCAGAAAGTACTCCTGCTCTCCTCCGACCGATGCCGTCACCTTTGTTGCCTCCGTGTTGCCGAACAGCCTGACAATGCGGACTGCCTGCTCTGACACAGCCTCCATCGAGCGCAGCAACGGCGTTTTCTTATCCAGCGCTTCGCCGGTGTAGGAACAAAAAGCGGTCGGAATACAGAGAATCGGGCCGGTAGCCGCCTCCTTGATAAATGCAGGAGAGGTCATATCCCAAGCCGTGTAGCCTCTTGCCTCAAAGGTCGAGCGAAGACCTCCCGACGGGAAAGAGG
Organism: Lachnospiraceae bacterium; assembly: GCA_017476765.1. Lineage (GTDB taxonomy): Bacteria > Bacillota > Clostridia > Lachnospirales > Lachnospiraceae > JAFUZE01. Next base: position 1,905 of record JAFUZE010000003.1, on the reverse strand, counting down.
ACGCATCCGGTTCACCCTTAATCAGTTCTTTCCCCGAGAACTCCATAAGCATTTTTCCGGTCTCATCCGGATGTGTGACAAACGAATCATGTTTCTCAGCGGTAATTCCGGTGAGCGGTTGGAACCAGTGCGTGTAATGGGTCGCGCCCTTCTCGACTGCCCAGTCCTTCATCGCCTTTGCGACAACATCAGCCGCAGCCAGAGACAGCTCGCCGCCCTGTTCCATAATCTTCTTCACCTCTTTGTAAACATTCTTTGGCAGACGCTCTTTCATTTTGCCGAGCGTGAATACATTTGAGGCAAACAACTCTTCCACGTTTAAAACTTCACTCATGTTTCTTCTCCCTTTCCTGTCTCATATTTAAGCAACAATCCGAAAACCGCTGCCAATCGACTGCAAATAACATACCCGAAACACTGTTCCACAAAAAAAATGCTCCAAAAAACCTTTTGGAACATCTTCGTTCAGATATCTTATTTATTTTTGAAGGTCGCCCTTCACTTTCTCTAAGATACTCTATTTCTTTTAAAAATGCAAGTATAAAATTGATTTTTGTAATTTTTCTATAGGTTTTTCGCACTTTTAACAAGGTTATTTTCGTATATTGTACAACATTGCAAAATAACGGTCAATATGGAAATTATCGATCGTCCGCCGCTTTTACCCGGAGCAGGTCATAGGTTTCGGCTTTTTGATCGAGCGCCACATACAAAATCTGCTTGGGATGCGGTGCGCTCGGCACCTCCGCTCCCTCCTCATCGTAGAGTGCAAGTACTTTTGTCTCCCGATTCGTTCCGTCCGGCTTCATAATCTCGATGACATCGCCGGTACAGAACTTGTTGCGCTGCGAGATGCGCACGATGCCGGCAGTCCCGGCAGGAACAGGCAGCCTTCGGCGCGCCTCCTCCATCGAAATTTCCTCCGCAGTTCCTAAATATATATATTCATTGACGTACGTATTGTTGTCATATATCTGCGTGTTTTCGTCCGGCTTTCCGAAATAAAATCCGGTCGTGAACATCCGGTAGGTACATTTGGAAATTTCCGCCTTATACCAATCCAGGTTCCCCTCATATTTTGCGCGGCTCTCAAACAGATCATCGATCGCCTTACGATAGGTTCTTGCGACCGTGGCAACATACAGCGCCGTCTTCATACGCCCCTCGATCTTGAAGCTGTCGATCCCCGCATCGACCATCTCCGGAATATGTTCGATCATGCACAGGTCCTTGGAATTAAAAATATAAGTGCCTCTCTCATTTTCATAGACCGGCAGATATTCTCCCGGTCTTGTCTCCTCGACGACCGCATATTTCCACCGGCACGGATGGGTACAGGCACCCTGATTGGCATCCTTCCCGACAAAATAATTGCTCAGAAGGCATCTTCCGGAATAGGAAATACACATCGCACCATGAATAAAGCTCTCGATCTCCATATCAGCCGGAATCCTCTCACGAATCTGCCTGATTTCCGCAAGCGACAGCTCTCTTGCCGTGACGACCCTGCGAATGCCCTGCCCGTACCAGAATAAAAATGTCTGATAATTGGTATTGTTTGCCTGTGTGCTGATGTGGATGTCAATCTCAGGACATTCCTCCTTTGCCAGCATCACCATACCCGGATCGGCAATAATGAGCGCATCGGGTCTCAGCTCCTTAAGCTCACGGAAATACTCCCGCGCACCGTCCAGATCGGCATTGTGCGCCAGGATATTGGCGGTCACATGCACCTTGACTCCATGTGCATGGGCAAAGGCGATGCCCTCCGCCATCTCTTCCCTTGTGAAATTTTTTGCCTTCGCACGCAGCCCGAATGCCTCGCCTCCGATATAGACAGCGTCCGCGCCGAAGATCACGGCAGTCTTCAATACCTCCAGACTGCTGGCTGGAATTAACAGCTCC
>JAFUZE010000002.1 GCA_017476765.1 Lachnospiraceae bacterium | reverse complement strand
TAAATATCCTTTCCGACTAACAGCTTCTGGAACTGTTTGGCTACATAAAACAAATCCCGCAGAGGCATGTTCGGATTCACGGAGCTCTGATGCTCATACAGGTTCAGCCGCATGTCAAGTATACAGGAGACATCGTTTTTGACATTCATGTAAACGGCATTCTCCAGAGTCGTAATCTCAAGCTCGGACGGGTCGGCATAATGCGTATCATTCACTGCATTATATAGGCTGAGCAGCTCTTCCTTGTCCTTAAAAATCATCCGGAACAGGGTATCCTTATAGGTGCGGATGGCGGATGGCTGTTCTGCCTCCGGCTGTGCATTCCGTGTTCCCTGCGATGCTACCGGTTCGGAGTACCGCATTTCCTGTAGCGCTAATTGTTTGGGGTGCTGCGCTTCTCGCAACACTGACTGTTCGAGTTGATACGTTTCCGCAAGTATTGGCTGTTCGGGTTGCTGCGTTTTCGCAAGCGTTAACTGTTTAATTTGCTTCGCTTCCATAAGCGTTGCCGGTTCGGGGTGCTTCGTTTCCGTAAGCGTTGACTGTTGTACTTCGTTCTGCATTTGTTACCTCCTTATGGCGCAGGAGGCTCTAACTTTCTTTCTCATGAACCTCTCTGCTTTTGTGTAATGGATGAAAAGCATTGACGTTCTGAGAATTCTTAGATATGAATCAGAATGGCATCTGCCAAGATTGTTAGAATCATAAATGCTTTGGCTATACTATATCACGAGCCGGAAGGCTTGTCATGCGTTTTTCAGAAATTATATTTTGAATCTAATCCCGGTGCAGAATAACATATCATCAGCAAGGAACTGCCGCAAAGCACGATGCCGTTAGCGGGAAAATCAAAATCGAATAGGAGGATTTTTGTCGTTTTCAAGTTAGTTCTTCTGTTTATGAATTTCTTTTAAATCCTCGATGGCAAGCACAGGGTCCATTGTGTGAAACATCATATAGTTGCGGTTCATAGTTGCGGCAGGAGCTTGCCGCAATATCTTTGCGCTGCTCTCGCCTGTGTAATAATGCCAATAGCGGTAAATATATCCAATCCAGTACAGTACATCTTTTTGATAGACTTCTCCTGTATCGGACAGCGCTTCGCCCGCGGAGGAAACAACCTCCTCCAGCAAATATTCCTCACCCATCCACTGCATTCGGTTATAGCGCGAGTCAAGTTCCTTCGCCGTTTCAGAGGTCATAAATTCTTTGATAAATGCCGCGCTTGGAATTTTTTTATCAGCAGATAATTCAAACAACCTGCCCTGAATATCGCACAGCTTTAATTGCAGTTCGTCCATTATACCCCTCCGTCCTTCGCCCTTTCAAGGATTTCATCAAAGAACAAGCCTTTGCGACGATAATTCTTGCAAATGTCATTAGCGAGAGATACGCCCTTTGCCCGATTTGCCTCGGCAACCTCTTTCATAAACAGTCGTTCTAAATGGGATAGTTCAATCTCGGCTTCAATCTGCACAGCGTCGCAGCCCTTTTGTGTCACAGCAACATATTGCTTGCCGAGCTGTAGCGCCGACAAGCTGCCTACCAAAGCCGCATCCGTTACGTTGCCGATAAAGAAATTATCTATCACATAAAACATACGGTCATTGACGATACTGCCGATGACTAAATCTTTATTCTCAGACATATTACGGTACTTCTCATAAAAGGGAGTACCCTTTATTGTTTCCATTCTTCCGCGGTGATATGCGACGAGCATAGCCCATTCCATATCCGCAGGAATCTCAACCACATCGAGTTCAGAAGTATCAACAGAAACAATATAAAACTTTGATTTGTCATAGTCGCAAATCAGCGTAAGGGCTTGACTTGGCTCCGTGCCCATATAAAAACCTTTGCCGAAATCACATTGAGACCGGCTTTTCGGTTCTATCTTTCCTTCAACGCCTGACTTAGACCCGTGATAGAGTAATACACGACCTTGCGTAAGAGAAATATTCTCCGTTGTTTTTCTGATTCTGCTAAGAGTTATATCGTAAACGGGAACAGAATTATCCTTACAGATTTCATAGAGTGTTGACTGCGCCAACTTGTTAGGAACAGTTCGCCCGTTTTCCCATCGGTTCACCGTTGCAAAGGTGACATTCAGACGTTCCGCAAGCTCTGTTTGGCTCATATTCAAATAATCTCGAATCTGTCTAATCAGCGTTTGCATATGGCACGCTCCTTATAACATTATTTGTTATTTAAAGTATATCATATGTTATAAAGAAATCAACCCTGCGTCCTCGGACTGCGCGCCACCCTTTACAAAAAGAACCAGCCGATGCAAATGCAGACCGCACCAACAACAAGGATGCCCGCTACCTCTATGATGCTGAGGCTCTCCTTTGTCAAAATCGGGAAATACTTTGCCATCGGCTCCTCGTACACGGAAATGATATCTGCGGCGGCATTGATGAGAAAGTGAAACAGCATTCCCGGAAAGATACTGCCGCTCTTTTCCACAAGCAGCGCAAGGAACACGCCCAGAAACGCCGTTGTAACAAAACGCACAATGCTCATATGATACAGTCCGAACAGTGCGCTCACAAGCAGGATCGTTGTGAGCGGTCTGCACTTCTGCCGAATCGCCGTAAAAGTAAACCCTCGAAAGAGCAGCTCCTCCCCGACTGCCGGAAGAAACGCCGTGATCAGCAAGATGACGGCAAACGGTGCATCAAACAAACCCGCAAAGGTCTCCTCCACATTCTGCGCACTCTCCCGAAAGAAAACCGAAATCACTCCGGCAAGGATCAGATTACACAGAAACGCTCCCGCAAACAGAAAGACTGCACTGATAACGGCTGATGGCTTCGGCATTCTAAGCGAAAACATCCGCTTCATATCACTTTTGATATACCATGCATAGGCAAGAGGCAGGAGCAGAATAAGCAGCTGCTGCACCATAACACCGTAAATGCCCCACTTTACCGCCGCAAAGGAACCGATATAAAAAAGCACGAGCAGCACAAGACACAACAGCAGCACCACGTCGCCGATCCCTGCAAGAGCGCCCTTTTTCATCTCGCTCCTCTTCGTAAAAATGCGAATGTTTGTAAAGCCCTCCGCAAACAGGATGCTCTCACTGTTGTACAGCCTTGCGAGAATCATAATCGTCAGAACGCTGTAGACGACATTGCTTAAAAGCACGATGCCGAACAGCGCATAGTTATACTCAAAATTAAACAGACCCTTCATCATCATCGTCATGTTAATAATCGGAATCGCCGCAGTCACATTCGTCAGCTCCAGATCTGGCAGCATCGCAGAATAACCGCCGAACATGAACAGCAAAAGCACCGGTGTCACATAATTGTTCGCCTCCTTAAAGCTCTTGGCGAAAATACACGTACACATCGATACCGCCGTCACGAACAGGGCAAAGAAAATGACGACTAAAAGCATGAACAAAATCGCCGGAATAAACGTTGCAATCTCCAGCTTCATACCGCCCGCAGCCGTTCCTCCGATAAAGGAGAACATAAAGATAAAGGCACCGCCCAGCGAACAGATATTGAGCACTGCCGAGATGCTTGCAATGATCGAAACTGCCAGAAACTTGCTCATAATCATCTCAAAATTCGTCACCGGAAGCGTCAGCAATGTTTCGAGCGTTCCTCTCTCCCGCTCGCCCGCCGTCACATCGATCGCAGGATAGATTGCCCCCAGACAGATGCTCGTGATAACGAGAAACGGAATGAACATGCCCAGATAATTGCCCACGGACTCCTCGGCAGAGGAAGCGTCCGCCAGCTCGTAGGTCACCGGATAAAGGATTTCCTTCTCGTTGAGCTGATACTGCTCCGCACGCTCCTTTCTGACATCCTCACGGTAATTATACAGCACATCCATCATCACATCCGCCGCAGTGACAGAATCGTCCCATGCGGATAAATAGTGTACCTCATACCGATCCTGTCCGTCTGCTTGCTCCACCGTCACATAGGCGTGTATTTCCTCATCCTTTAAAGCCTGCCCGGGGTCATCCGCATCCGTCCGTTCGATCACATAATCGATTCTGGTCTTGTCATCTGCGATTGCCTCAAGTGCCGCAGCCGTCTCCTCCTCCACACCGACAAACGCAACCTTGTAGGTCGCATCCATCCGGCTGGCATTGACCGCATTTAAAATCAGTGTCATGCCGATGATCAGAAGCGGATATAAAAGCAACGGAACAACAATCATCATAATCAGCGTCTTTTTATCCCTGAAAATATCCTTCAGCTCCCGTTTAAAGAGCGCAAACATTTTTCTCGTACTCACTGCGCATCCCCTCCTTTTACCTGATCCATCACAACATGAAAGGCATCCCTTAAATTACCGGTTTTCGTCTCCTGCATAATGTCCGAAGGAGAGCCCTCTCTCACGATTTTCCCCTGATAGATCATATAGATTTTGTCGCACAAAAACTGTGCCTCCTCCAGATAATGGGTGGAATACAGAACGGTCTTGCCGAGCTCTTTCTGACCTTTCATAAAATTCACGATCGCATCGGCACTGAGGATATCCAGTCCGAGCGTCGGTTCGTCAAAAATATACAGATCCGGGTCGTGAATCAGGCATCTTGCGATATTTGCCCGCTGTGTCTGACCGGTCGAGAGCTTCTCGATCCGGTTATCTCCGAACTGCTCCATATCCAGCACGTCAAAAATATGCCCGATCCGCTCCTCACACTGCTGCTTCTCTATGCCGTACACTTCACCGAGCATCCGGAGCATCTCCCTCGTGCTCAGGCGGTGATACAGCTTTGTATTTCCCGACAGATAACCGATATTCTGCTTCACCTTCACCGGATCCGTCTCGTATTCCCCTTCCTTGCTTCTGATGAGCACCTCACCTGCGGTCGGCTGCATCAGCATTCCGAGGATGCGCAAAAGTGTCGTCTTTCCGGCACCGTTCGGTCCCAAAATTCCGACGATTTCCCCGGCTTTTGCCTGAAGGGAAATACCGTCAAGAGCGTAAAACTCTTCCTTTACCGATTTTTTGGACGATTTCTTTTTCCCCTCTGCAAGGACATTTCTCGTGAACATTTTTTGAATATTCTTTGCTTCTATCATCTGCAAGCTGCCTCTCTTTTTCTTTTTAAAAATTCTGCTTTTTTCCTGCGGAGAATCAAATACTGCCTGCGCTGCTGTCTGCCGAAACTGCAATCTACCGAAGCTGCTGTCTGACCGAGCGGCTGTCTATCGAAGTTGCTGTCTCTCAAGCCACCTCTCATACAGATCCGGACGTCTCTGCTCTGTCCGCAGGACGGACTGCTCGTGTCTCCACTCCTCAATCTTTTTGTGATGTCCGCTCAGCAGTATTTCCGGCACCTTCTTTCCGTGCCACTCCTCCGGTCTTGTGTACTGCGGATATTCCAAAAGGTCATCCTGAAAGGACTCAAACTCCGCCGAGACATCGTTATTCAGAACACCCGGTATCAGCCTCGCGATGGCATCGATCATCACCATCGCCGGCAGCTCTCCGCCGGTCAGCACATAGTCGCCGATCGAGACATAGTCGGTCACGATTTCCTCCAGCACTCTCTCGTCAATTCCCTCGTAATGTCCGCACAAAAACACAAGCTCCTCCTCCTTCGCAAATTCCTGTGCCATGCGCTGCGTGAAGGTTTCGCCCTGCGGCGTGACATAGATGACGCGGTGTCTCTTTTCCGCCTGCGCACCTTCTCTCACCTGCGCACCTGCTCCCGCCTGCACGCCAGCTCCCACATCTGCGCCTTCTCTCGCCCGCACATCGTCTCCCGCCTGCGTACCTTCTCCCGCCTGCGTACCTTCTCCCGCATCCGCATTCTCCCACAAGGATTGATAGGCATCATAGATCGGCTGTGCCTGCATGAGCATGCCTGCACCGCCTCCGTACGGATAATCATCCACCTTCCCATGCTTATCGAGTGTGTAGTCCCTGATATCGACCGCACGAATCTCGATCAACTGCTTTTCCGACGCACGTTTTAAAATGCTTGTGTTCAGTCCGTCCCTCACCATATCCGGAAAGAGGGTTAAAATATCAAATCTCATAGTAAACCATCCATCATATGCACTTTGATCTGCCTTTGCTCCACGTCCACCGAGAGAACGCAGTCCTTGATTGCCGGAAGAAGAAGCTCCCTGCCGTCCTCCATCCCGACGACATACACATCGTTCGCCCCTGTCGGCATGACATCCTTCAGAATACCGAGCACCTGTCCTTCGTCGTCCGACACCTCACAGCCGATCAGATCGGCAATAAAGTATTCATCCTTTTCCAGCTTCACCGCATTTTCACGCGTGACATAAAGCGGCTTTCCTTTGTACATCTCAATATCATTTATATTATCAAATCCCCGGAACTTGACAATTACAAACTGCTTAAAAAATTTGACGCTCTCAATTTCCAGTTCCTTTTTTTCCTTTCCCGTATCGAGCAGTACGCTTTTACACTTCTTAAAGCGCGCCGCATCATCCGTCGTGGGCAGAACCTTTACCTCGCCCCTGATTCCATGTGTGGAGGTGATGATCCCCACCTGCAAAAACTGTTCCATGCATGTTCCTCTCTGATTACAAAAACAGGGTGTCGCACGGACACCCCACCTATTTAAGTTTTCACTTATGCAAAATCTTCCGCAGTATGCCTGTATCCTGCGGATATTTCTCAGACGATTTCCACGTCCACCTTCTGATCCTCGTTAAACGAAGCGGCTTTTACCACACTGCGGATTGCCTTCGCAATTCTGCCCTGCTTGCCGATTACCTTTCCCATATCGGACTGCGCAACATGAAGCTCCAGCGTGATTCCCTTTCCTTCCTGCTTTTCCGTAACAACGACCTCATCCGGATTATCAACAAGTGCTTTAGCGATTACCTCGACTAATTCTTTCATAATCCACCTCCAACGTGTCAGACTATTTAACAGGTAACATATTTGTCACTCATGTTTCTTCCGCAGCAATTATTTCTCAATACCGGCTGCTTTGAAAATCTTGCCGACAACTTCAGTAGGCTGTGCACCGTTTGCTAACCATTTTTTCGCCAGCTCCTCATTTACCTTAAAGGTACTCGGATCGGTGTTCGGATCATAAGTTCCGATCTCCTCGATGAACTTTCCGTCTCTCGGGGATCTAGAATCAGCTACGATGATTCTATAAAAAGGAGCTTTCTTCTGACCCATTCTTCTTAATCTGATTTTTACTGCCATTTTCTTTCACCTCTTATAATTATTTTATCTTTGTTTATTTAAAAAGGAAATTTGAATTTTCCCTTTTTACCCATACCACCAAGCATGCCCGGCATCTGCTTCATCATCTTCTGGCTCTGTTCGAACTGCTTGATAAAGCGGTTGACGACGGAAATATCCACGCCGGCGCCCTTCGCAATGCGATACTTTCTGCTTGGATTTAAAAGCTTCGGATTGCGCCTCTCCTCCACGGTCATCGACAGAACGATCGCTTCCATTCTTGCGATCTGCTTTTCGTCAATCATCGATTCGATGTCACCCATCTTTGCGCCCATTCCCGGCATCATTGACAGAATGGAGGAAATACCGCCCATATTGCGCATCTGCTTCATCGATTCTAAGTAGTCCTCAAAATCGAACTTACCCTTCTTCATCTTGGCGGCCATCTGCTTTTCTTTCTCTTCATCGATATCGAGGTTCGCCTGCGCCTTGTCAATCAGCGTCAGGATATCGCCCATACCGAGAATCCGGCTCGCCATACGGTCCGGATAGAACTGCTCTAAATCGGAGAGCTTCTCACCCATACCGGCAAAGAGAATCGGTTTTCCTGTCACCGCCTTCACGGAAAGCGCCGCACCGCCTCTCGAATCGCCGTCCATCTTGGACAGAATGACACCGTCGATGCCGACCTTCTCATCAAATTCCTTTGCCACATTAACCGCGTCCTGACCGGTCATGACATCCACGACGAGAATCGTCTGATGCACCTCGACATTCTGTTTGATCGCAGCAAGCTCCTCCATCATCTCCTCATCGATATGAAGACGTCCTGCCGTATCGAGAATGACGACATTGTGTCCGTTTTTCTGCGCATGCAGAAGCGCTGCCTTCGCTATATCGACCGGACTGTGGGAATCTCCCATCGTAAACACATCCACGCCCTGCTTCTCACCATTGACCTGCAGCTGCTTGATTGCCGCCGGACGATACACGTCACATGCCACAAGCAGGCACTTTTTTCCCTTGAGCTTGAACTTGCCCGCCAACTTCGCCGTCGTTGTCGTCTTACCTGCACCCTGCAGACCGCACATCATGATGACGGTAATCGCTTTGCCGGGCTGGAACTGAATCTCGGTCGTCTCGGAGCCCATCAGGGCAATCATTTCCTCGTTTACGATTTTGATGACCATCTGCCCCGGATTGAGACCGTTCATCACATCTGCACCGATTGCGCGCTCCTCCACGGATTTGACAAACTGCTTGACAACCTTGAAATTGACATCCGCCTCCAAAAGAGCCATCTTGACTTCCTTCATCGCAGACTTGACATCCGCCTCGGTCAAACGGCCTTTGCTTCTCAGGCTCTTAAATACGTTTTGCAGTTTATCCGTCAGACTCTCAAATGCCATATTACAGCTCCTCTAAAATCTCATTCACTCGCTTTTTCAGATTGGAGATATGTTCGCCTCCGCCACCGGTCCCTTCCAATGCAGCGATTTCCTTTGAAAGCTCCTGCACGCTCGCCTTTGTCTTCTCAAACTTTTCGACCAGGTGAAGCTTGCTCTCATACCCCGCCAAAAGCTTATTGCACCGCCTCAGCAGATCGTGTACGCCCTGTCTGCTGATTCCGCGCTCTGCGGCAATCTCCGAAAGCGACAGGTCATTCCAGAATGCATCCTCGTAAATCTGCCTCTGGTGCTCTGTCAAGAGCTCCCCGTAGAAATCATACAACAGACCCTGCTCCACAATTTTGTCCATCTCTTCCATCAAACAAAACCTCTATCCGTCAAATGTCAAGTAATGTTCCTTGACACCTCGGTTATCATACTACATGTCAGGACGGGTGTCAAGTATTTTTTCTTGACAGCAATTCAGCGTCCGTGGTCATCGTTGAATCGAAACACCTTTTCATTCACTTTCTAACCAACGGACGCAGCCACAGTATCTCTATTTGACGGGGCACCCGCTCTCTTGTGAAAACGTAACGGTACTAAGTGCGCAAAATACGCGCACAAAGAACCGATGTTTTCACCAGACCCCTTACAAATAGAGATACTGTGGCTGCTGTATACTGTCAAAAGAGTGAAGCGTACCTACCTGTCTCCATGCGTGTAGGTGCCGGAAAGCTTTCCATATGCAATGACATTTCCGGCAGCTCCATCATCACGCACATCGAGCAACAAGGCAAGCTCCTCTATACCGGCACTCACATGATCGAGCTGTCCCGGATAAGTATCCTTTTGCTGCCCGAGGGCAAAAACATAGATTTCGTAGCGATGTGTTCCCGACGGCGGATATGGACCGATATAGCTGTCGTCCGGCAGTCCTCCCTCCGATAACGAGGTTCCCGCAATGTTTTCTGCCTTCATGTGCATCCAGTTGCCGGCATCCGAATCAAGCATATAAATCACATAAACAGCTGTACCGGGAACCTCCTGCCAGTCAAGCTCGGGCGAGCGATTTTGACCATACTCGGTATTCGTGATGACAGGTTCCCATACTCCATCGTTCAGATTCGGCGACGTCACCGCAAACTCCGGCGTTTCCTCAAGTGAAAAATCGGAATACTGTTTTACTGCAAGCACAAAATACAGGCACGCCATGAACACACATAAAAGCAAGCAAATTCCTGCCGCCGCTTTCCATTTCTTCTTTTTTGTCCGTAAACCGACTGCTGCAGCTGTCACAGCAGCTAAAAGCGCAGTCGCAAAAGCTACAGCCGATATCATTTGAATCATATGCATCCGATGTCCTCATCCATACCAATATGCACCCATTCCGCTAATTGGCAGTGAATGCATCCGTTTCCTTTACATGCCATATTATAGCAGTTTTCATGTCCATGCACCAGCATCCGTCTTTTCATCGCAAATCTAAAAATCTTTTATACAAAATGTAGGAACCGGTGCTACAGCTTCTGCTCCAAATAGCTTTTATAGCCTTCTCCGTAAATTTCCTTTGCGCTGCTGATAATCAGAAATGCCCGCTCGTCCGTCTCCCTCACGATCGTCTCGATCTTTGCGCCCTTCGCCTTGCGCACAACACACATGATGATCTGCTTATCCCTGCCGGAATACGCACCCTTCCCTTCCAGCAGAGTCACGCCTGTGCGGATTTCCGTCAATATCCTATCGGAGATGGAATCATTTTTGTCCGATATGACGAAGATAAGCTTCGCTTCGTCCTTTCCGTACAGTACATAATCCATGACCGTCGTTGAGACAAACACACCGATTGCCGCATACATCGCCATTTCCAGATTCCGAAAGACCATTCCTCCGAGTGCAATCACGGCTGCATCACAGCACAAAAACAACGTACCGGTCCGCATATGCGGATAGTGCTCCCTTAAAATCTTGATGATGATATCAATGCCTCCGGTCGTCGCATGTGCCCGAAACACGATCCCCATTCCAAGCGCCGTCAAAATACCGCCTGCCACAGCTGCGATGAGCAGATCGACCTTCGGAGGCGTCGCCAGCTTCCAAAGATTTGTGAAAAGCGAGACCATCGCTGTACAGTATACGGTCGATACAATGAATCTCACACCGAATTTCCGCGCTCCTAACAGCAAAATCGGCAAATTCAGAAGGAAAATCAACGTTCCTGTCTCCACAGGCAGCAACCGGCTTAAGATAATCGCAATTCCCGTCACGCCGCCCGGCGCCATCTCGTTCGCATCAAAAAACAGGGAGACACCCGCCGAGTACAAAACAGAAGCAGCGAGAATTTTTACATATCTCCATATGCCCGCTAAGAGCCTATCGCCATCTCTGCCGCCTCCCGCTTTTCCTGTTGACGCAGCTGCATCACCCTGTTTTCTCTTATTGAATGCTAGAAATCCATCCTGTGCCATCCCATAAACCTCGACCTGTTCTCATAGGATAGGTTGTGGGATTTACTCACATTTTATTCATTTGTCATTTTTTCAGATATTCGTTCTGACCAGCTTCGGCATATATCCCTTCTCATACAGAGATGCCATGATCTGCTCCTTGTGCTCCGTACCGAACGCCTCGAGCGTGATGCGCAGTTCCACCTCCGCATTGCGGTTGATGGACACGAACTGGTTGTGCTCAAGCTTGATGACGTTGCCGTTTTCCTTTGCAATGACATCCGATACGCGGGTCAGTTCACCCGGCTTATCCGGCAGAAGCACCGATACGGTAAAAATACGGTCTCTGAAAATAAGTCCCTGCTGCACAACGCTTGACATCGTGATGACATCCATATTACCGCCACTTAAGATGGCGACAACCTTTTTATTCCTGACCTTCAGCTGCTTTAGCGCCGCTACGGTCAGCAGTCCCGAATTTTCCACGATCATCTTGTGATTCTCGACCATGTCAAGGAACGCAACGACCAGCTCCTCATCCTGCACGGTGAGAATATCATCGAGATTGCTCTGAAGATAAGGAAAGATGTTCTCTCCCGGCGTCTTGACTGCGGTACCGTCAGCAATCGTATTAACCTCCGGCAGAGTGACGACCTTTTTTGCCTCAAAGGATGCCTGCATACAGTTTGCCCCTGCCGGCTCGACACCGATCACCTGAATTTTAGGATTCAGCATCTTAGCGAGCGTCGATACGCCGGTTGCCAGTCCGCCGCCTCCGATCGGAACGAGAATATAATCCACAAGAGGCAGCTCCTTGACGATCTCCATCGCAATCGTGCCCTGTCCGGTCGCCACAGCGAGATCATCAAACGGGTGCACGAATGTATAGCCATGCTCCTCGGCAAGCTCGTATGCCTTCGCACAGGCTTCGTCGTATACATTCCCGTGCAGAACGACCTGCGCGCCATAGCCCTTCGTCCGGTTCACCTTGATGAGCGGCGTTGTCGTCGGCATGACAATGACCGCCTTTGCCCCGTATTTCTTTGCCGCATAGGCAACTCCCTGTGCATGGTTTCCCGCAGATGCGGTAATGATGCCCTTCTCCCGCTCCTCCTTTGAGAGTGTGCTGATCTTGTAATAAGCCCCCCTCACCTTGTAAGCCCCGGTAAACTGCATATTTTCCGGCTTGAAGTAAATTTTATTGCCGGTCTGCGAGCTGAAATACTCACTGTAAATAAGCTCCGTAGGCTGTGTCGCTTCCTTCACGATCTCGGAAGCTTCCTCAAATTTTTCCAGTGTCAACATCTTACTGTCCATATCTTTCCTTCTTTCCCGCTCATTCTGCTTCTATCATTACATTACGCCCGTTTTTTTACTGCATGCACCGCCTTAGGCTTCCTCCTCAGGCGGTGTCACATCAAACAGCGCGTTCACAAATTCATCCGGATCAAATTTCTGCAAATCCTCGATCGTCTCGCCGACACCGATATATTTGACCGGAACCTTGAGCTCCGACTGGATCGCCACCGCGATACCGCCCTTTGCCGTGCCGTCCATTTTCGTCAAGATAACACCTGTTATGTCTGCTGCCTCGCAGAACTCCTTCGCCTGACTGAGCGCATTCTGTCCGGTCGAGGCATCGAGCACGATGAGGTTTTCCCGATGCGCATTCGGAAATTCCCGATCGACGATGCGGTTGATCTTCTTCAGCTCCTCCATCAGATTTTTCTTGTTATGGAGACGTCCTGCCGTATCGCACAAAAGGACATCGACATTTCTCGCCTTTGCTGCGCTCACCGCATCGTAAATGACACTCGCCGGGTCAGCGCCCTCGTTTCCCGCGATAATATCCACTCCTGCCCTGTTCGCCCATACCTGCAGCTGCTCGACAGCCGCTGCACGGAACGTATCCGCCGCCGCAATCAGCACCTTGCGGTTTAAATCCTTGAGCTTGCCGGCAAGCTTTCCGACCGAGGTCGTCTTCCCGACTCCGTTGACGCCGATAACGAGAATCACAGACTGCTCCCGCTCAAAATCATAGGCAGTCTCACCGACCGCCATCTGATTTTTGATATGTTCAATGAGCAGCTCCTTGCAGTCCGCCGGCTGCTTGATATGCTTCTCCTTCACTTCCGCCTTCAGGTTCTCGATGATCTCCATCGTCGCCTTCACGCCCAGATCGCCCATGATCAGTATTTCCTCAAGCTCGTCATAAAACTCATCGTCAATGCTTGAAAAACCGCCGAACACATTGTCGATTCCCTTGACCAGATTATCTCTCGTCTTTGTAAGCCCTTCCTTTAAGCGGCTGAAAAACCCTTTTTTCTTCTCTTCCATTTCACGCCTCCCTCTATCATACCGGTTACAAACGTCTGTAAAGCTCATTTCATCGATTTCAAAGCTTAATTCGTCAGTTCCTTATCGATCAGATCTACGCTCACCAGAGCAGAAACTCCCTTCTCCTGCATCGTGATTCCGTACAGGCGGTCAGCCTGCTCCATCGTACCCCTTCTGTGCGTAATAACGATAAACTGTGTACTTTTTGTCAGCTTGCACAAATATTTTGCAAAACGTCCGACGTTCGACTCATCCAGCGCCGCCTCAATCTCATCCAGAAGACAGAACGGTGACGGCTTGAGATTCTGAATGGCAAACAGCAGTGCAATGGCAGTGAGTGCCTTCTCTCCACCGGACAGCTGCATCATGTTCTGCAGCTTCTTGCCCGGCGGCTGTGCGATGATCCGAATGCCCGCCTCGAGGATATCCTCATCCTCCAAAAGCTCCAACGTACCCTTTCCTCCGCCGAATAATTCCTTGAATACCTTATCAAACTCCGCATTAATATCCGCAAACTTCTCGGTGAACTGGGCACGCATTGCCGCATCAAGCTCATCGATGATTCCGAGCAGTGTCTGCTCCGCCTCGACCAGATCGTCATGCTGCGTCTTTAAAAACTCATAACGCTCCATCAGGTTCCGGTAGTCCTCGATCGCATTGACGTTCACATCGCCGAGCTTTCGAATCTCATCCTTGAGTGTCGCAATATCCTTCTTCATCTCCGGCAGATCACTCAGCTCCTCATTGCGCATCGCTGCCGCATCGCTGAGCGTAATCTCGTATTCATCCCACATATAGTTGATCTGCGAGCTGATCGATTCCTCCAGACGCTCCTTCTGGCTGCCGAGACGGTACACTTCCTTGTCGAGCCCGCTCATGCGTTCCGACAGGCTCTCCCGCTCGGCAAAGAAATTTTTCTGTTTTGCGGAAAGTTCCTCCTTGCGTTTCATATCCTCCTCGAGCTTCTCCTGCGATTCCCCCTGCTTTGTGTGGGAGGTTAAAATCGTCTGCTCGATTTCCCGGATGTTGTTCTCTTTTCTCTCGATTTCCTCCGCATAGCCCGTAAGGCGCTCCTCAATCTCGGCAAGCTCCTCTTTAAAGCGGTTGCACTCTCCCTCGATACGGTCGATGTTGAGCTGCTCAAATTCCTGCTTCTGCAGCACCTTGTCCGCTTCCTTATCGTATTCGGCAAGGAGTGATGCCTGCTTCGCCTCCTCCTGACGGTTCTCCTCGAGCTGCTTTTGGAACTCTCCGATCTGCTTTTCGACCGATTTTTCCATTTCCTCTGAGGTCTTCAGTTCTTTGACGATCGCCTCCTTTTCCGTCTCAATCTCGCCAAGCTGCTTCTCGATCTCCATCTGCTCGTGCTTGAGCTCCTCAACGCCCCGTACTGCCTCGTTCTTGCGCTCCTGTGCCTGAATGACATTCAGACGCTTTGTATTTTGTTCGATAAACTTATCCTGCAGCTTTGCCTTCACATCCTCAATCTGCTTGCGGACATCGTTTCTCTCAGCCTTCAGCTGTTCAATCTCACTGAGCAGCTGATCGATCTTCTTTAAGGACTTTTTGACCTTCTCGCCGAGTTCATCCATCTCACGCCGCCGTCCGAGCAGATTGCTGGAGTTTTTGAATGCACCTCCGGAAATCGCTCCGCCCGGCACGAGCAGCTCGCCCTCAAGCGTTACCATACGGATTCCGTAATCGTATTTCCTTGCAATTTTGACAGCATGGTCTACATGATCGACGACGACAATTCTTCCGAGCATTGCCTTCGCCACATTGGCATACTTCTTCTCAAGGCTTACCAGCTCATTCGCCATGCCGATCACGCCTTTTTCCTCCAGAACCTCCGGTGTCTTGAACTCCTGCGGCTTCGTGATGCTTGTCAGCGGCAGAAATGTTGCACGTCCGAATTTATTTTTCTTTAAAAAGGCGATCATCTTTTTTGCGGTCTCCTCATCGTCGGTGACGATATTCTGGATATTTCCGCCGAGAGCTGTCTCGATGGCAGTCTCGTACTTCGGCTCCACCTTAATAATATCCGCCACAACACCGATGATGCCCGGATGCTGCTCCTTTTGCTCCATCACCCTGCGGATGCTGTTGCCGTAACCGTCATACCGCTCGGTCAGGTTCGTAATCGCATCGAGCTTGGATTTTTCCTGATGATACAAAACCTGTGTATCGCGAAGATTCTGGTCTTTGTCGGAGAGCGCATCGGTCAGCTCATGATTCCGCTCCTCCAAAAGTGTCTGCTCGTCGTTCATCCGAACGATCTCCTCCGACACGGCATCGAACTGCTTTTCCATCTCCCGGATAGCCTCATCCTGCTCCTGCTCTGCCGATTTTGCACGCAGCAGCCGGGAATTCATCTCCGCCTTGCGGATATTTGCCTGCTCTGCCATCGTGTCGAGCCGTCCGATTTTGGACTTGATCGTCGCCCTCTCATTTAAGGCGCTGATAATCGTATTTTTGCCTGTCTCGATTCGGTTGTTGAAATCCTCGATCAGATTCTGCAGCCTTTGCAGCTCCTCACCGACTGCCGCCCGCGTCTCATTTAACTGCGCAAGCCTGTCGTCAAACTGTTTTTTCTCCGCTGCAATGTCTGCTTTTTCCTTCTCCTTGCCTGCGATCTCCTCCCGCACGGTTTTCTTCCTTGTATGTAAGTGCGCCTCATTGCTCTTTGCGGAGTGAATCTGTTCTTTTAAGACATTCATCTCTCCCTCTAGCTTGCCGCGCAGAACCGTCGAGCTTGAAAGCATGTCCTTTGCGCTTAAGATTGCCTCCTCGAGCTGCTCGATCTCCTTCTGTATTTCATCATATTCACTTTTGATGCTCTCGTATTTTTCACTGGTCTGTTCCAGATCGCCGCTCGCAATGCGGTATTTCTCCTCCGTCTCCCCAAGCTGCTCCTTGATCCGGTTGTTCTCCAAAAGAAACACGTTGACGTCGAGCGTCTTGAGTTCCTCCCGCTTTCTCAGATAGACCTTTGCCTTCTCGGACTGCCTCTCGAGCGGACCGACCTGCTTTTCAAGCTCCGACAGAATATCGTTTACACGAATGAGATTCTGCTTTTCATCCTCGAGCTTTTTCTGGGCAGTGCTCTTGCGCCGCTTGAACTTGACAATTCCCGCCGCCTCGTCAAAGAGCTCGCGCCGTTCCTCCGGCTTGCCGCTAAGAATTTTGTCGATCTGACCCTGCCCGATGATCGAATAGCCCTCCTTACCGATACCGGTATCGTAAAAGAGCTCATTGACATCCTTCAGCCTGCATGCAGAGCCGTTGATCAGATATTCGCTCTCTCCCGAACGGTAGATTCTTCTCGCAACCGTCACCTCGTCGTAATCGATGGCAAGGGAATGATCCGAATTGTCGAGCGTGATCGCCACATACGCATATCCAAGCGGCTTGCGGTTCTCCGTACCCGAAAAAATGACATCCTGCATGGATGCCCCTCTAAGCTGTTTGATACGCTGTTCTCCGAGCACCCACCGGACGGCGTCCGCAACATTACTCTTACCGCTTCCGTTCGGTCCTACGATGCCCGTGATACCGTTATGAAACTGAAAAACAATTTTATTGGCGAAGGATTTAAATCCATGCACCTCGATACTTTTTAAATACATACTATGCCTCCTGCATCTTACAGAGCGCCTCGTAGGCAGCCTGCTGCTGTGCAAGCTTTTTTGATTTTCCGATTCCATGCCCGAGCTTTTTTTCTCCGACATAAACTTCCACCTCAAACACCTTTCGGTGATCGGGACCACTCTCCGAAATGAGCTCATATCTGATCGGCGGAAGCTTCTGCGTCTGTACCTTCTCCTGCAAAATCGATTTTGCATCGTAAAAAAGGTGCTTATTCTCCAGATCATTCAGCACGAACCGCTCAATAAAGCGCTTCGCCTCGTCATATCCGCTCTCCACATAAATCGCACCGATGATCGCCTCCACCGCATCCGCGATGATCGATTCCCGCTCTCTTCCGCCCGTGTTCTCCTCGCCCTTGCTAAAGCGCATGAACATGCCGAGCTCCAGCTCTGCTGCCGGTATGGCAAGCGCCTGCTCACAGACTGCGCTGGCGCGAAGCTTCGTCATCCTTCCTTCCGGCATATCGGGATATTTATAAAAAAAGAACTCACTGCTGATCAGTTCCAAAACCGCATCGCCGAGAAATTCCAACCGCTCATAATGCGGTTCCTTATTGATGACCCTCTCATTCGTAAAGGAGCTGTGTGTGATTGCCTGTCTCAAAAGCGCCTTATCCCGAAAGGTATAGCCGATTCTCTTTTCCAGTTCCGAGAGTGTATATGCATTCATAATCCATCTCCTGTTATTGCCGTATGCCTGCGGTATCAAAAGCTCATGCAGGTCCATATTCGTCCTATCAGAGGAAAACGAGTAGGCAAGCCTACTCGCACAGCTCGGGTGTATCGACACGTTCCTGATTTCGCACGATAACCGTACTATATATGCCGCAAGCCGTCCCGCCGCAGACGGAGTCAGCTGCCTTTCGCTCCCTTTGTATTTTTGATCAGCTGCACAGCCTGTCCCACCGTCTTAATCTCTTCCACATCCTCCGCCTTAATCTCGATATCGAAGGCTTCCTCAATACCCATGACTACCTGAAATAAATCCAGCGAATCTGCCCCTAAATCCCCCATAAAGGTGGTCGTTTCGTCGATCTCGCTCGGGTCCACATTCAGAACATCGACAATTACCTTCTTTAAAACGTCCAGTTCCATAGAAAGAAAACCTCCCTATTGTTCATCTTTTATCACAATCTTTTCTCTGATCTTATCGTTGATTTTCTGCTCCTTGAACAGCACGCACTGCAAAATGGAATTTTTGATTTCCACCGCCTTGGAGCTTCCGTGCGTCTTGACAACAAGACCGTTCAGTCCAAGCATCGGAGCGCCTCCGTACTGCTCGATATCAAACTTTTTGAGCGTCTTTTTGAGCGCCGGCTTTACCAGAAGTGCACCGATCTTGCTCCTAAGTGAAGTCATCATACCTGCCTTTACCTGAGAGAGCAGCGTCGCACCGACACCCTCGTAGGTCTTGAGCAGTATATTGCCGACAAAAGCCTCACACACGACAACATCCACCGCACCTGCCGGCACATCTCTCGCCTCCACATTGCCGACAAAGTTGATGTCCGGACAATTCTGAAGCAGCGGATAGGTCTCCTTGACAAGCGCATTTCCCTTATCCTCCTCCGCACCGATATTCAGAAGTCCTACGGTCGGATTCGGCACACCCATCACATGCTCCATATAGACGGAACCCATCTTGGCAAACTGCAGTAAATGTGATGCCCTTGCATCGACATTGGCTCCGCAGTCAATCAGAAGCGCTGCGCCCGTCGCCGTCGGAATGAGCGGTGCAAGAGGCGGTCTCTCTACGCCCTTGATTCTTCCTACCAGAACCTGTCCGCCTACCAGATTTGCCCCGGTGCTTCCTGCCGAAACATACGCATCACAGGTTCCGCTTTTGACCATCCCCATCGCCTTGACGATGGAGGAATCCTTCTTTTTGCGGATTGCATTGACCGGGGGCTCGCCCATCTCGATCACCTCCGTCGCATTGACAATCTCTACACGGGACTTATCATATTCATATTTCTGAAGCTGCTGCTGAATCAGCTCTTCCTTTCCCACAAGAAAAATTTTCAGTTTTTCACTTTCACGGAGCGCCTCCATCGCACCCTTCACAATTTCATCCGGTGCATAGTCACCGCCCATAGCATCCACAGCAACATTTACTAATTCTGACATGATAAACCTCCTTAAAAGCCTCTTTTAAATATACTAAAATCGCATATAAAAAGCAAGTCTTAACACGAAAAAAAGACCCTTCGTCCCGGCGAAAGGTCTTAAGTTCTCTGACTAATCTACAGCGATAATCTCTCTCTTGTTGTAAGAACCGCACTTCTTACATACTCTGTGAGGCATTGTTAAAGCGCCGCACTTGCTGCATTTTACTAGTGTCGGAGCACTCATTTTCCAATTTGCTCTTCTCTTATCTCTTCTACCTTTAGAAGATTTATTCTTTGGACAGATTGACATCGTTACACCTCCTTATTTGCGTTAAAGATATCATTTATCACTGCCATTCTAGGGTCAGGTATGAATGTATCACAACCGCAGTCTCCCAGATTGAGGTCTTTGCCGCACAGCTTGCAAATGCCTTTGCAATCGTCTCTGCATAAAACCTTCGTAGGCCAGTTTACGAGTATTTCATTGCCGAGCAGCTTTTCGGTATCAAGCTGGTACCCTTCCATAAAGCTCAGGCTGTCGGCATCGGCAGGATGTTCGATCTCCTCGATCGATATATTCTCCTCCGGCTCAAGGCGAAAAGGCACCTTCACATCCTTTAAGCACCGGTCACATTCCATCAGAAGCTCACAGGAAAAGCTCCCTGTCAGCATCGCCTTGCCCTTTCCTGTATTCCGGCAGACGAGCTGAAACGGCTCCTTGCTGATAATCGGAAATGTGCGTCCGCCCGCAGTAAAAGTATCCGGCTCATAATCGATGAGCAGATCCTCCGCTTTGTCCTCAGAAGTCAATATATCGGTCAGATTCACTAACATACTCCGCTCCTATCCACACTTAACCCATTATACATACGGCATCTGCCTTTGTCAACTATTTTTCGATGAAATGGATAAATTCGCAATTCGATTCACTCCCGGAACACGCACCTTTCTTCTGTCACTCGAGTCTTAAGTCCCACACCTGATCCATCTTTTCCTCCATCGCGCGTATCATTTCATTTTTGTACTTCCGGTCTACATTCGGATGGATGCCGTCCGGGAAAAGCTCTGCGGGATAGTACACATAGCTGTCGTAATAATTCGGAAACAGCTCATAAAGCGGACTTTTCTCATATTCCTCCCGCAAAACCGCCTCCACCTTCCTGCGCTCATCGGTCTCGGCAAGCGGCGGAGCCATAAAATGCATCTTGACATTCCGCTCCTTACACAGCTCGTACATTTTCTGAATGTACTCCACCGTCACATCCGGAAACGAGAGCTGCAACACCGTCGGACGCAGTTCCTTCTCCGCATTGAGATACAGCTTTTTGATTAACGGAGATGCCTCCACATATTCGATCACAGCTTCCTTCAAGAACGGCGCAAAATATAAGCTCTTCATTTCCCTGACCGTGCGCTCTTCCAGATCACCGATCGTTCCGGTCCTGACAAAAGGTATGACGGCATACTGATACCCGAACTCCGTATCGAAGCCGGTGATGAGGGAATTGGAGATCACGATGAGATACACATCGGTCACATTCTCATGGCAGTCGAGATATTCCTTTGTCAGAATATACTGTCCCGCCATCGTAATGCCCTTGTTGCAGCATAAAATCTTATAATCGGGATTCAGCTCCTGCAGCTCTCCGAACAAACTGTTGCAGACACTGTCGCCCACAATCAGCTTACTGCTCTCATCCTTCGTCTGCGCCTTCTCGATATAGGCGATCACCTCTCCGCTCGCATCAAGCTTTGAGGCATACGCCTCTGAGCCCGTGACCGCCGCAATGACGCTGCGAAACGGCTCCCTTGCCGACAAAAGCAGGAGAACCCCCGTAAAACATACACACACTGCGAGCACAAGACATCCCTTTGCAAATAGTTTTCTCATAGACATACTCTCACGATACATCAAAACTTATTATAGATAAAATACGATACGTCCGCCCCAAAACCGCGCATCATTCCGAGAAGCACAAGGGCGCACAAAAGCAAATACACGGCATAGCGGACTACGGCATGCTGCCCTGCAAGCGCTGTACGGATATCCCTGCGTCTGAGCTTAAAGCCCGAGACCGTCCACATCACAGCACAGCCGATGGAGAGAAAGCAAAGCTCATAAGCCCCAAGCCCAAGCTTCCATACGGAAAAGCCGGTAAAAAATCCCCTCTCAAACGGCACCGCCATGCGGTAGAGCATCTTGCACGCCTGATAGGAGGTTTCACTGCGGAAGAACACAAACCCGCTGCAAACAAGGAAAAACACCTTCAGCCGCTGCAGCAGAACATATCCCTTTGCCCTGCGGTCTATGTGCAGTCTCCGGGTCAGCTTCTTTACAGGCTCCTCAAACAGCTCTCCGCTCACAATATAGAACCAGTGCAGAAGTCCCGAGCCGATGACATAATGCATCGCACCGCCATGCCAGTAGCCGATCAAAAACCACACTGCCAAAAGTCCGAGATACGTTGCCGGCTTCCTTCCCTTTTTTCTGCCGAATTTTTCGACGCACACCGTATTCAGCTTCTGAAACGGTGCGGTCTTTAAAAGCGGATACAATACATAATCCTTAAACCAGACACCGAGTGTAATGTGCCATCTGCGCCAGAACTCGGACATCGTAACAGACGAAAACGGGATGTCGAAGTTTTCCGGGAGCTCGATGCCAAAGCATTCGCTTGTGCCGAGCACAATATCCATACAACCGGAAAAATCCGCATACAGCTCGAGCGCAAACAGCATCACACCGAGTAGCACATACGCCCCCTGATATGTGACAGTATCTCCAAAGACCTCGGACACCATCACCGCACACAGATCGGCAATGACGCATTTTTTCATCATACCGTACACGATGCGGATCAGACCGTTTTTGACCTTGTCATATGAAAAAGCCGCACCCTCACGAAGCTGCGGCTGCATCAGGCGGTATCTCGTGACCGGTCCCGATGTCATCTGCGGGAAATATGTGACATACAAAAGATACAGAAACGGATTTTCCTCCGCCTTTGTAACGCCCCAGTAGACATCCAGCACATAGCCCAAAATGCTCAGGGAATAAAAGGAGACGGCAATCGGTGCGGTAAACGGCAGCCCTCTCGTGTACTTGAGCAAAAATAATTCACCCAGAACAAGCACAAGGACGATTGCCAAAATCGCCCTCTTTCCTGCCTCCTTCTTCATTCGTCCGATCAGTCGCGCCCCCGCATAAGTCGTGGCAGCACCGAGCAAAAGCCACGGGATGCTCGCCGCTCCGGAGACGACGATAAAAAACAGGACGCTGGCTGCGAGAAGCACGATCCACCGGAACCTTCTATGTACCATATAATAAACAAATACAAAAACGACTACAAAAATGATATAGGATAAACTCGTCAGTGATAAGCTAAACATCTTTCCGTCCTGCTGTCTAAATAAACTCTCTGGAATGCCAAATCTACTAATAGGATGCTAAATCCTCTCCAGAATCAGATCTGCCATAGCGCCTACATTTTTCATCGTGGTCACTTCACCCATCGTGAATTTCATGCCAAACGCTTTCTCCACCGCGACAATGAGATTGATATGCTCCAGAGAGTCCCAATCCTCAATATCGTCTGCCGTTGTCTCGTCGGAAAGCGTAATCTCCTCGTCATCAAAATATTCCCTAAAAATTTCATTTAATTTGTCAAACACTTCTTCTCTTGTCATTCAGTCCGCCTTTCTGCTTATCCATTCCGCATCCCAAATTCTAAGTCCGGTTATCTCGTTTCTGCCGCACCCGTACAAAAAATCTGCCGGTGCAGCGTTTCGCAAACAGCTACACCAACTGTGCCTGTACCGCAGTGAGTGCCACGACACCGACGATATCCTCCCACGAACAGCCGCGTGACAAATCATTGACCGGCTTGGCGATTCCCTGAAGCATCGGTCCGTATGCCTCCGCCTTTCCGAGACGCTGCACCAGCTTGTAGCTGATGTTGCCGCAGTCGAGGTTCGGAAATACAAGTACATTTGCCTTGCCTGCCACTTCACTGCCCGGTGATTTTACCTTTGCAACACTCGGCACTAACGCTGCGTCCGGCTGCAGTTCTCCGTCAATACACAGATGCGGATACTTCTCCTGCGCCAGCTTTGTCGCATTCACGACCTTATCCACCAGTGCATGCTTGGCACTTCCCTTTGTGGAATGGGAAAGCATCGCAATGATCGGCTTTGCACCGACCAGACTCTTAAAGCTTCTTGCAGACGACTCCGCAATCTCCGCCAGCTCCTCTGCGCTCGGGTCCTGATTCAGTCCGCAGTCCGCAAAGAGGAAGGTTCCGTTGTGCCCATATTCACAATCCGGCACATCGATAATAAAAAAGCCCGATACCAGCTTGACTCCCGCTGCCGTCTTTAAAATCTGCAGCGACGGTCTGAGTACATCAGCGGTCGCATGGCAGGCTCCTGCCACCATGCCGTCGGCATCGTTCGCCTTTACCATGACAACCCCAAAGGTCAGATAATCCTTCAGCAGAAGCTCCCTCGCCTTTTCCTCCGTCATTCCCTTCGACTTTCGCGTCTCATACAACAATTTTACATAATCCTCAAATTTGTCACAGTGCGTCGGGTCAACGATCTTTGCGCCGTCCAGATCGACCTCCAGCCAGCCTGCACCGTCCATGATCTTCTCCTCGTTGCCGACCATGATAATATTGGCGATTCCCTCGCTCAAAATTCTCGATGCCGCAATAAGCGTCCGCTTATCGTTCGTCTCCGGCAGTACGATCGTCTTTTTGTCCATCCTTGCTTTTTCTTTAATCAAGTCAATATATGCCATTTTTGTCCTCCCAAATACCATTATTCTTCTGCCGTCCCATGCCGAAAAGCCTTCTCACCTCTTTCCGCCGCACGAAGAACCTTCACAGAACAATTCTAATATCTAGTATAAAACAATCCTTTTGTGCGCACAATATTTGAAAAGCATTTTTTTGTTTAAAATCACATACATCGTTCCCTTCAAATTCCCCTATAAATTTCTCTTTGAATTTTTCAAAAAAGTATTTTCATTTCTGCCGTCATCCTGTAAAATATTAGCAATACACCAGCTGCCCGGCAGCGGTAAGTGCAATACGTCGAAAAAGTAAGGATGAGAGGAACTGTCATGAGAGTTGCAGCCATTATCGCCGAATACAATCCGTTCCATAAGGGACATCGATATCTGATCAAAAAAACAAGGGAAGTAACCGGCGCAGACTATATCATTGCCGTCATGAGCGGCGATTTTACCCAGCGTGGCACACCGGCGATTGCAGACAAATATCTGCGTGCGCAGATGGCTCTGCAAAACGGAGTCGATCTTGTGGTGGAGCTGCCGGTACATTACGCATGCTCGAGTGCGGAATATTTTGCGAGAGGTGCCGTGACCTTATTGGAAAAGCTCGGGGTCACCGATCTGCTATGCTTCGGCAGCGAAAGCGGTGAAATCGACAAGCTCCACACGATTGCAAAAATTCTCGCCGAAGAGCCGGAGGAATACAGGGAACACTTAAAGACTTACATGAAGCGCGGATACAATTATCCGATGGCGCGCAATCAGGCACTGGAGATGGTCATTCCTGATTTTGTGGAGTACGAGGATATTATCCAGACTCCGAACAACATACTCGGCATCGAATATCTCAAAGCCCTGATCCAGTCCGGCAGCCAGATTACGCCGTATACCGTGCGCAGAATGGGAAGCGGCTATCATGATCACAGGCTGAATGTCGCGTACAGCTCCGCCATCTCCATCCGGCATTCGCTGCTGCTCGGCAATTCCATCGCACGGATTGTCGATCAGGTTCCTAAGAATTGCCATCCGCTTTTATTCGAGCATGCCAATAAAAGCTTTCCGATCTTTCCGGATGACTTTTCTACGATTTTAAAATATCGTCTTCTTCTGGAAGCTGATGAAGGCTTTACCGGCTATGCGGATGTATCACAGGAGCTTTCGGATAAGATCAAAAAGCATCTGTTCAAAATGGACAAAATGGAAGATTTCTGTGATCTGTTAAAGACAAAGGAATTGACTCATGCACGCATCAGCCGCAGCCTCGGTCATATTCTTTTGAACATCCGCCAGGAGGAAATGGATGAACTCAAGGCAAACGGTACCGTTCACTATGCCCGCGTTTTGGGCTTCCGTGAGGAATCCGACAAGCTTTTGAAAAAAATCAAGAAAAACACCTCCATTCCGCTCATCACCAAGCCTGCGGATGCGGCAAAGCTGCTGGATCCAAATGGTCTCGCACAGTTTGAGAAGGACATCGAGGTATCTCATATTTATGAAATGATTGCCGCATCCAAATTCGGACATCCGATTCGAAATGAATACAAGAGACAGGTCATAAAGCTGTAAAAACGTCCGGCGGGCAGCCGGACGTTCTTTTTTAGTTATCAACTGTGATTTTCAGTCTCTCTGTATCACCTTGCGGATTAAGATACCGTTTTTTAACAGAGTCGTGTCGATATAATGTCTCTCAAACAGCACTTCCCCCTCAAACGGAATCTCCACGTCCTCCTCGGAGCAGTTGATGATGACCTCTAAATAGGTGTCAATCCAGCCGACCTTCATGAACTCAATGACGCGGCTGTTGCTGATTCTGCCCGGAAAATGGAAATTTCTGCTCTTCATCAGCGGTTCCGTCTTGCGCAGATTGATCAGCTGCCGGATTACCCCGATCCGCTCCTTGTACTTGCCCGCTTCTATGTCGTCCCACGGCATGCATCTGCGGCAGTCCGGGTCATGTCCGCCCTCCATCGCGATCTCCGTCCCATAATAGATGCACGGGCTTCCCGGCATCGTGAAAAGAACCGCAATCTGCTGGAAAAATTCATCCAGGTTCTTCGTATCGTTGCGCAGCCTCTGCGTGTCATGGGAATCCAGCAGGTTAAACAGCACATCGTTCGTCTGCTGCATATATCCGGTGTAGCAGCGGTTAATCGTATACTCAAAATCTTCGTTCGTCTGGCTCTTGTCAATCCAGAAATCCTTGATGCTCTCTCCGAGCGGATAGTTCATGACCGCATCGAACTCATCGCCGCGCAGCCACGGCATCGCATCGTGCCAGATTTCACCGAGAATATAAATATCCGGTTTGATCGCCTTCATGCGTGTCCGAAGCTCCTTGCAGAAAATATGGGAAATCTCGTTCGCCACGTCCAGACGGATACCATCCACGTCATATTTTCTGACCCACGTCTCACAGACCCCGATCAGATAATCACGAACCTCCTTGTTGTTCGTATTCAGCTTCGGCATTTTATCAAAAAATGCAAACGTATAATATTGTCTGTGCTTTGCCGCTCCGCCCTCTCTGTTGATCGGCCATGCATTGATCATGAACCAGTTATAATACGGGGACTGCGGGCCGTTTTTCAGCACATCCTGCCACGGCGCAAAGAACTCCCCGCTGTGGTTGAATACACCGTCAAGCATAATGCGGATTCCGCGCCCGTGCGCCTCCTTTACCAGACGCATAAACGTCTCCTCATCCCCGAAATGAGGGTCAATTCTCGTATAATCGGTCGTATCGTATTTGTGGCTGGACGGAGATTCGTTGATCGGTGTTAAGTAAATGCCTGTAATGCCCAAATCCTCGAGATACGGAAGCTTTTGAATGATTCCCTCCAAATCGCCGCCGAAAAATTCCTTGTTGTTGACCGCTCCCTGATTTCTCCACGGAAGCGTCCCCTCCGGATTTCTGGAAGGGTCACCGTTACAGAACCGCTCCGGGAAAATCTGATACCAGACCGTGTCATTGACCCACGCCGGAGTCACCGGTACATCGGAAGGATTCATCCACGGGAACACAAAGCACTGCATGCTTCTGCCCTCCAGCCGGAGCTGCTCCTCACTGACAAAGCCGTCCTCAAAATAATAATATTTTTCCTCGTCCGTAATCAGCTCAAAGTAATATTTCAGTCTCTTAAACTCCGGACAGATCGTCGTTGTCCACCAGATTTGCCGTTTCAGCCTCTTCTTAACAGGAATGTTGCAGGGCGTACCGCTCCACGACTCCCCGCCTCCGAGAATGCCCGCCGAGAACGGATCGCCCTGTATAATATTGACTTCCCTGACATCGTAGCCTGTCTTGATATTGATAATCAGCTCGTTCTCGTTCAGCGGATAGCAATAATTGTCATTCGCTCTGTGATATACCGCATTAAAATCCATTTTTCCTGACTCCCCCTGTATTCTTTCCTTCTTTTACCGTTAATTCTTAAAGCTGTGAATCGGTGCCGGAATCCTGCCGCCTCTGTCAATAAACGCATCACACGAAAAGCCGTTGACCGGCATGATCGGTGCGTATCCTAAAAGCCCTCCGAATTCTACCGTCTCGCCGACGCCCTTTCCGATCACCGGAATCAAACGCACGGCAGTCGTCTTCTGGTTGACCATTCCGATGGCAAGCTCATCCGCAATAATGCCGGAGATTGTCGTCGCCTTTGTATCCCCCGGAATTGCAATCATATCCAGTCCCACGGAGCAGACGCATGTCATCGCCTCCAGCTTTTCCAGTGTCAGAGCCCCGGCTGTCACCGCATCGATCATGCCCTGATCCTCGCTGACCGGAATGAACGCACCCGAAAGGCCGCCTACATAGCTCGATGCCATAACCCCGCCTTTTTTGACCTGATCGTTTAAAAGAGCTAACGCAGCCGTCGTTCCCGGTGCCCCGGCTCTCTCCAATCCGATTTCACATAAAATATCTGCGACACTGTCTCCGATCGCAGGAGTCGGTGCCAGAGATAAGTCAACGATACCAAACGGGATGCCAAGCATCTTCGATGCCTCCCTTGCGACCAGCTGACCGACACGGGTCACCTTAAACGCCGTCTTTTTGATCGTCTCACACAGTACCTCGAAGTTCTCGCCGCGAACCTTTTGAAGCGCCGTTCTCACAACGCCCGGTCCGGAAACACCGACGTTGATGATCGCATCTGCCTCCGTCACACCGTGGAACGCACCCGCCATAAACGGATTGTCATCCGGCGCATTGCAAAATACGACGAGCTTTGCACAGCCAAGCGAATCGTCCTCCTTTGTGTACTCTGCCGTCTGTTTGATGATCTCCCCCATCAGCTTAACCGCATCCATATTGATACCGGTCTTTGTCGATGCCAGATTGACCGAGCTGCACACCCTCTCCGTTGCAGCCAGAGCCTGTGGAATGGAACGGATAAGCATCTCGTCCGCCTTCGTCATGCCCTTTGACACAAGCGCCGAATAGCCGCCGATAAAATTGACTCCGACCTTTTTGGCAGCCTCATCGAGCGTCCCCGCAATCTGGGCAAAATCGTCCGGTGTTTTGCAGGCGCTTCCACCCACAAGCGCGATCGGCGTTACCGAAATACGTTTGTTTACAATCGGAATCCCGTACTCCTTCTCGATCTCCTCGCCGGTCGCCACCAAATCTTTGGCAGTCTCCAGAATTTTATTGTAAATGTTTTCCTTCAGCTTCCCTAAATCCGAATCGATACAGTCGAGGAGACTGATGCCGATGGTAATCGTGCGAACATCCAGATTTTCCTTCTCGATCATCTTGTTCGTCTCGTTTACTTCCCAAAAATTGATCATATTCCTATTCCTTCCAAGTATTGTTTATATAGAGTTCCTGTCATATTCAGCCATGCCCATTCGCACGACTTCTCAGCAGCCATGCCCATTCGCCCCTCTTGTTCGGGCATCCGTACAGTTTCTCAGCAGCCATGACCATTCGTCCCTCTTGTTCGGGCATCCGCACGACTTCTCAGCAGCCATGCTCATTCGCAAAAGCTCCTTCGTCGCTTTTCCTCATGTTCGGGCATCCGCCCTATAGACTCCTTCCCACAGCCCGTGCGCACTGAGCAAGCTCTGC
>JAFUZE010000055.1 GCA_017476765.1 Lachnospiraceae bacterium | reverse complement strand
TGCGGACATATGCACTCGATCGGCAGCCGTGAGGAGCTCTTTACGATGAGTGGCAGCGAGGAGGCGAAAACGGTAGAGCTTCACAGACCGTACATCGATGCGATCACGTTCCCATGCCCGAAGTGCGGCAAGACGATGAAACGTGTGCCGGAGGTCATCGACTGCTGGTTTGACTCCGGAGCGATGCCGTTCGCGCAGCACCATTATCCGTTTGAAAACAAAGAGCTGTTCGAGCAGCAGTTCCCGGCACAGTTTATCTCGGAGGCGGTGGACCAGACCAGAGGATGGTTCTATTCACTGCTTGCGGAGTCAACGCTGCTTTTCAACAAGGCACCGTATGAGAATGTCATCGTCTTAGGACATGTGCAGGATGAAAACGGGCAGAAGATGTCCAAATCAAAGGGAAATGCCGTTGACCCGTTTGAGGCGCTTGAAACCTACGGCGCAGATGCCATCCGCTGGTATTTTTACATCAATTCGGCACCGTGGCTGCCGAACCGCTTCCACGGCAAAGCAGTGCAGGAAGGTCAGCGCAAGTTTATGGGCACGCTGTGGAATACGTACGCCTTCTTTGTTCTGTATGCCAATATTGACAACTTTGATGCGACAAAATATACGCTCGAGTACGACAAGCTCTCCGTCATGGATAAATGGCTGCTTTCGAAGCTGAATACGCTCATTACCGAGGTGGATACGAACCTTGAGAATTATCGCATCCCGGAGACGGCAAGGGCGCTCGATGGCTTTGTCGATGAGATGAGCAACTGGTATGTCAGAAGGAGTCGTGAGCGCTTCTGGGCAAAGGGCATGGAGCAGGATAAGATCAACGCCTATATGACGCTCTACACCGCACTCGTGACGGTTGCAAAGCTGGCAGCGCCGATGATTCCGTTCATGGCGGAGGATATCTACCGCAATCTTGTGTGCAGCATCGACAAGAATGCAAAGGAGAGCGTGCATCTGTGTGATTTCCCTGTTGCGGATGCCTCGCTTGTCGATCAAAAGCTTGAGGAGGATATGGAGGCACTTTTGCACGTCGTTGTTCTGGGACGTGCGGCGAGAAACAGCGCCAACATCAAGAACCGTCAGCCGATCGGCACAATGTATATCAAGGCGCCGTTCACTTTGTCCGATTTTTATGTGGAAATTATCGAGGATGAGCTGAATGTGAAGGAAGTGAAGTTCACGGACGAGGTAAGAGAGTTTACGTCCTATCAGTTCAAGCCGCAGCTTAAGACTGTCGGACCGAAATACGGCAAGCAGCTTGGCGGTATCCGCAAGTATCTCGAGGGACTTGACGGCAATGCGGCAATGGATGCGCTGAAGGCAGACGGTGCGCTTAAATTTGAGGTTGACGGTACCCGGATCGCTCTTGCCGAGGAGGATCTGCTCATTGAGATGACGCAGAAGGAGGGCTATGTGTCTGAGGCGGACAATCAGATTACCGTTGTGCTCGATGCGAATCTGACCGAGGAGCTTTTGGAGGAGGGCTTTGTCTATGAGGTCATCAGCAAGCTTCAGACGATGCGTAAGGATGCCGGTTTTGAGGTGATGGATCACATTAAAGCAGCGGTTTCCGGAAATGATAAGATTGCAGCGATTGTCAAAAAGAATGAGGAGATGATCGCAGGAAAGGTGTTA
>JAFUZE010000054.1 GCA_017476765.1 Lachnospiraceae bacterium | reverse complement strand
TTCTTTCTTTGAGTATATATGACAATATAACCCTCTGCTATAAACCAAATCATTCAGCCATCGCCTTTGAATGTTCTCGTCCATAATCGTTTCCATGTTCAGCGGTCTATTGAGTTTTTCAATCTGCCGTTTGATTGCAGGGCGTGTACTCGCGAATTCATAGCGGTACTGCTCCACAGGCATATCCACATCTTCCATTAGCAAATCCTGTTCATCTTCTATCATAGGTGGAATCCCACCCATTTTGATGATTGCCCTGTCTGATTTCTCTTTCGTTTTGTTATACATTCTTGTCAGAATACAAGGGTGCTTTGCCAACTGTGAAGAGGTAAGATAATTTGTGTTAAATACCGTGGTGGAAAAATGACCCCTATAATAGATACAGCCATACCCATTATGATACTCCATACGGTCAGCAGGATTTATCCTACGCATACGAAACAAATCTATCCTTGACGGTTGCCATTCGCTTAAAGCCGTCGGCAATGTTGCGGTATCGAGAACCTGGGCTAATTCATTTTCCAATCTCTGCATAAAGGTCTGATTATCATAGTCGGTCACATTAAAGGTATTATCGTTGCATTGATGATAAATCTTAGGCAGGGAAAATGTCACATAAAGCCGTCTAAATCCATACATATTAGGAAAGTATCTCACCATACAGTATCTTGTCTTGATACAGTAATTGTGAAGATTAGCGTCCTTGTCCTTTGTATCATGTACCCAATGCGTTTTGAACAATGGACATATATCAAATTTACAGCCATAGAACATGGTCAGTGTATCAATGTAATTTGTGCTCATGTAATACCTCTGTGTTTGCATAGAGAATTTCTCGAATGCCGAGTAACATTTTTCTTGCATTTAAGAGAAATATAGCATATACTGTACTTACAAGTCAACAGGAAATTAGAATTTGTAAGATGTTTCGGGTTACTATTACCCAGAAAGGAAGAAAGTCATGGAAGATACAAGAGAAACTATCGGCAAGAATATCCGCATACTCCGTAAGGAAAGGGGGCAGACCTTAAAGAGCCTAAGCAATCAAGTAGGCTTGACCTATCAGCAGTTGTCACGGATAGAAAATGGTTCGGGAACTTCCACAAGCACCCTTGAACGCATAGCCGCTGTCTTGGGCGTGGAAATACCTGTCCTGCTTGATGAACCCGAAGCGACCCTGCACCGCTCCATACCTCACACGAAGAACTTTGTTCCAGAGCAGTTATACAAAGTCTTGTGTGCAAGGCTTCTTGATACAATTATCAAGCCAGTCAATGACGCAGCCATTGACGCATTTTTAACGGATATAATCATACACATTACGCAAAACACAATGCTCTTGCGAAATCTGATAGCGACCCATGCAGGAGAAAAAAAACAATATCGGTTTTCCAGTGATGAACTTTTGAAATTCACACAGGAACTATGTGCTGATTTTGTCGATTATGCAACACGCATTTCAAAGGGCGAGTATCCCGAAGATACAGAGGACGGTACTACCATTGATTGATTACGATAATATGAATTGCAAAGAATACACCATAACCAATGCCCGTTTCGGTCATAGTCTCATATCAAAAATGAGCGTTTTTCTTCCCCTAAAGAAGAAAGACCCTGGACTTGACCTCAATAAAAAACTGCTTGTTGATACGGTACATCTTCAAGAACTGCTCGACTGTGGTTATCATACAGCGGTCAAGATAGGAACGGACGCACACGCTTTAATCAGAATAGAGCGTAAACTATTTTGGAATGTCGAAATCATAAAGAAATATCTGAACAGCAACGCCGAATAGCGAGAAAGGAAGTGATAATACTGTCAATGTTTTGCAACGCAATAACGAAAGGTTAGGAACGCCGACCAAAGCAATCTCCTAACCTCTCTCAACCACAGGACTATCCTGCACACCCATTATATCATGTGCTGGTTAGTCCGCAATTTATTTTTTGCGAAAGGAGCTAAGATAATGGCACTTGATAAGAATGGGAAGCCACTCCCGAAAGGTATATCGTGGCGAGAAAAAGAAAAGCGGTATATGGGGCGTTTTCAGTATGAGGGTAAGACCTATACTATTTATAACTCCAATAAAACCGCAATCATTAAGGAACTGGAAAACCTCAAATATGAGATAATCCATGGACTGAAAGGCAAAGCCGACAAGGTTACGCTCAATATGTGGTTTGATACATGGCTAAATGTCTATAAGAAAAACTCTATCAAGCCTACTTCATACCGCAACTATGAAAATCTGTATAAGAACTCCATAAGGGACGCTATCGGTCACAGACAGCTTGACCTTATAAAACCGCTCCACATTCAGAAACTATATACAGAATTATTATTAGAGCGAAATATCAGCACAAGGCATTTAAGGAATATCAATTCCATGCTCTATAACATTTTCAAGATTGCAATTCAAAATAATCTGATTGTCAGAAATCCATGCGAGGGTGTCAGTATGCCAAAACTTGAACAGCCCGAAATGCGTGTGCTGTCAACAGAAGAACAGCAGATTTTTATTGAATATGTCCGCTCGGAGCGTTGGCGGTATTATGAACCGTTGTTCATTGTTATGCTCGGTACTGGTATGCGTTGCGGAGAAGCACTCGGCTTGTCATGGGATGATATAGATTTTGAACATAAAGAAATCCATATTAATCATACGCTTGTCTACATCAAAGAACCTGACAGCGATATTTATAAATTCTCTTTACAGACACCGAAAACGAAATCCAGTCGGCGTACAATTCCGATGAATGATGATGTTTTTAAGGCTCTCAAAATACAGCACTCGAACACGCTGAAAATGCGATTATTTATGGGTGCTGATTGGAAAGCATTAGAGGGTTTTGAAAATACTGTTTTCGTCAACTATTACGGACGACCTATGCAGCCCTCGGAAATCACGAATATGTTAAAAAAGATTGTTGCCTATATCAATCAAGAGGAAAAAGCAAAAGCGGACAAGAACGGTTCAGAGCCGTTTGTCATGGAGGACTTTCACGCTCATACTCTCCGTCATACATTCGCCACACGCTGTTTTGAACTTGGAATAGACGGTAAAACAGTTCAGACATATCTCGGTCATAGCAGTATTAAAATGACGCTCGACCTCTACACCCATGTTATGCCAAATAAATTGCATGATGATATGCAGAAAGTCAGCGTTATGAATCCACAAATCAAATATGGATAAGGTAAACAAGGGCGGTCAGCAAAAGTTGACCGCTCTTTCATTTACGAAAGGAGCAACCATGAAACCATATCAACAAGGGATTGACTACGCCCTAAAGATTATACGCCCAAAATGGAATATTGAAATTATTATGCTGTTAATGGACGGAGCAAAGCGATTTAATGAATTGCAGACCTCAATAGAGGGTATCCGCTCCAAACCTCTCACGGACTGTTTACGGCGACTTGAAACGGCAGGCATTATCTACCGTACATCTTTTCCAGTTGTACCACCCAAAGTTACCTATACATTGACAGAGAGCGGAAAGGCAATAGAACCCCTCTTATGCTATCTTAATGAATGGGGTAAAGAACAGCAGAGAAAATATGAAGAAATCTTGAAAGAAAGCCCTGTTTACTCACTCGATTTTATGTAGAACTGTGTCAAAACTGTGTCAAATCCATTTCTCAAATCCAGGAAATCCAGTATTTAAGCCGCTTCTGCTACTCCATTACAATAAGTACGCACCTTTTTGTAACCATAGTTACCTTTATGTAAGTATGGTGTATTTAAGAGAATGCACAAAGAATCCCCACAAAAACGATTTTCAAACATATGCTTTTCATAGACAAAATGGTCATATTACAGTATAATTTGATTGTTACATATAGAATTGAATGTAACATTACGATTGATAAAGGGAGATATCTTGTATGAAGAAAAAAGAAGAACTTCCGGATTGTCCTGTTGCAACCACAGTCAGTCTGATCGGAAGTAAATGGAAACTGCTCATTATTCGTAATCTGCTCATACGTCCGTGGCGTTTTAATGAATTGCAGAAGAATCTGGAGGGTATCAGCCAAAAAGTACTGACAGATAGCCTTCGCTCGATGGAAGCCGACGGCATCATCACCAGAACCGTGTTTCCGGAAGTACCGCCTCGCGTAGAATATGCTTTGAGCGAGCTTGGCGAAACACTTCGCCCAATTATAAAAGATATGGAAAAATGGGGACTGGCTTACAAAGAAAATCCGGCGGAAACAGCGGATGCCCCACGGTCGTAATGAGAACATTCGGCCGTGGGACATGTTTCTACGTTTCATTCATTACTCAAATTTCTTTCCTGACGACCACGCACCGCCGACCTTTGCACCAATCTCCCGATAGCAGAGTGCCACGGTATCAAACATGATCGGATGAAGCTTCTCCAGATCAACCTTTCCGTCCGTCAGAACGCTGTCATCTGCTTTCAGTCCGACAATCTCCGCAACAACTCTTGTCTCGTTAAATTCTTCCTGAAGCTCAATGACCCTGCACTCAATCGCAACCGGAAGCTGATCTATGACCGGAGCATTTACCTTATCCGATTTTGTGACGGTAAAACCGCATTTTTCCAGCTTATCCGGAACCTTATCCCCGGAAACGATTCCCACATAATCGCAGGCTTCCACCTGTTCCTTTGTTGCAAAGCTTACCGTAAATTCCTTGTTGCTTTTAATATTTGCAGTTGTTCTGTGCGGCGAAAGGCTCATGGATATCTGATTCCCTCCAATCTGCCCTACCCATGCGGCATTCATCGCATCCGCTTTTCCGTTCTCATCATAGGTTGCAATGATGAACACCGGATGCGGAGTAATAAATCCTTTGTCAAAACTTTGTTTCATAACCTGTGTCCTCCTTGTTATTTTTTATATTGACCGGCGATACGCCGGACAAATCACTTTATCTTTTTGGGGATTACCCGTCTCATGAAGTATGCGCATAATCCGAAGCCGTTAAACAGCGAATACCTAATAAGTCTGTGCCCCGTATTCCATCAGTTTCTGTTCGATAACTGAACCTGTCACTTGACCCGTCAGTCCACCGCAATCCCAAGATAGGTCTTCAGGGAATCCATTACCTGATAAGCGTCACGGTAACCCAGATAATAAAGCTCTCCCAATTTATCCATATCTTTCTCAATCCGCTTCACCCGAACCGGTTGGGACGGAGCAATGGTAAAAATCTTCCCTGTCTCCTCTAAGGCAAGCAGCTCGTCGCACTGTGCGTTATAATCCCTGGGACTGTTATCCAACTTTTTCGCAAAGGCGGGATAATTCCGATAGAATCTTCGTGCCGGTCTTGCAGAGGATTCCTTTTTTCGGTACTCCCGCTCTCTGGTACGCACAACGACTATTTTTTCGTACCCCTGATCGAGCGCCCACTGATAGGGAATCTTGCAGCTGCACCCGCCGTCCAGACATTTCTTCCCATCTACCTGTACCATCTCCGACACATACGGCATCGACGCAGAGGCCTGTACCGCCGTTTGAATATCTCCCGTAATTCCTTTCTCAAAATACTCCGTTTCTCCGGTCTCACAGTTGGTTGCAACCACAATAAATCTGCGGTTTGGATCATAAAAGCGGTTTTCATCCAGCGGATATTTCCTTTGCAGTCTGCCAAACAGACCACGAAATCCGATCAACCCGTGGTGTCTCCGCATGGCACTGCTGCCGACATAGCGCTTGTCATGCCGATAGGTCAAATTAAACCTCGCAGATGCGCCGATACGTCCTGCCACATAGTTTACTCCTGCCAGTGCTCCGGCAGAGACACCGATTGTACAGCACAAATTGATATCCTGCTCCATCAAGGCATCCAGCACCCCCTGATTATACAATCCGCGGAATGCACCGCCCTCTACTACAAGACATCCCTGAATCAGATTATCTTTTGCCTTGCCTCGCGGCAGCGTCTTTGTTCCCTGATAAATTTTATCACTCTTCATCTCATGCAACTCCCATCTTTACCTGCGTGTCTTTCATACCTCTGCAGCTTCAAAATAAATATATCACAATACTTAAAAAATGTCACTGTAAATCAAGCTGTGCAACAGATTTAGCAAGCTATCGTACAATCATACAAAAGCCGACACATCGGATTCTCTACCAAATGTGTCGGCTTTCATTCACTTCCATCTGCTGTTTTGGGACTTTCCATCCCGATTCTATGCGTTTTCGTGCGCTATACAGGATTTCACGAATCTGCTGCTTCCTGATTGATACTAATTCGCATTGAGATTATACGCCTCATATGTGACCGTACCGTCTTCATTCACAACAAACGTGCTGATTCTCACGCCTTCCGGCGTTCCATCGCTGCTGATGCTCAAAATTCTTGTCTCTCCCACCGTCAGTCCTGCAACATATACAGTACCGTGTTCTTCCTCTTGGTCACCATAGGTCACACAGCCGCTTTTATCCATCTCAAGCACCTGCTTCGTGCCCGGTATCGCAGCCGCATTGCTCTTCAAAAACTCTGCGGCATCCATATTCCCATCCATAATCCGCACACATTCCGCATAGCTCTCCTCATCCTCCCCGAATTGCTGCTCATCGGAAGCGGATGCTTCTTCCCCGCTCTCCGAGAGCTCTCTGATTCGCTCCAGACATTCCTCCGCCGCTTTCGAATCTGCCTTTTCCTGATCGAGCGGCAAATCAAACAGTGCATTTGTGCCTGCATAGTCCTCATTTTTATAATATGCTCCCGTTTCGGAATCCATAGAAAAGGCGGCATTTTCGTCCCCGAAGGAATCCACAATGCCGATCTGAACCCCCCTGTCAGCAAAAATTTCCAGATTCGTACATTCGATCAGCTCATAAATCACGCCGTCCTGCTCAAACCAGTGAAGTCCGACATCTAAGGTTGCATTGTTTGCCACCATCCAGTCAACACCATGAATAAGAGGCGATACACACTTATTCTCGTATTCCATATCGGCACCATCCGCACGGGCAATCGCAATTGCCGCATATGTCTGCGAAGCACGGAGCTGCTCTGCAGACGCATCCCCCCAAACGGTAATTCCGGCTGCATCCTGTGTCGTCACGCTTGTCTGCACTTCTTCGCCGTTTTTTACAAATGGAGATAATTTTTCTCCGGAGACAAGCCCGAGCAGCGTAATTTCATATCCGTTGCATGTCTGTGTCTCATTGACTGCGATTGCATCTTCACTCTCAAACGCTTCTGCAAGCGCACGATTGTCGGATATCCTTTGTGCCACCTCAGACGGGCTCAAATAACGATACGCTGCATATGCCGTAATACTTCCGGCTGCCAGCAAACAAATGACTGCTGCTGCGGCTGCTTTTTTTCTGAAAACCACTTTTTTCATATTTTCCTTTGACCTCCGTTCCAAAATCTGACGATTCAATTCGGAATTTGGTTCAAATTCGGATCTTAGGCAAATACGCAAAAGTTCATCAACTTTTTTACTCATGGAAATATCCCTCCAATTCTTTTTCCAGATATTTTCTTGCAGTACTCAGTCTGCTCTTTACCGTTCCCTGCGGAATTTTCATCACTTTTGCCACATCGGAAACCGGCAGCTCTTCCATGTAATAAAGCAAAATCGGAATCCGGTACTTTTCATCCAGACTTTGGACAGCTCTGCCTACGACCTGCTTTTTCTCCTGCTCCAAATATTCCTGCAATGCGCTCGCACATGACTGCATTTCTCCCTGCGCCGTCTCCTCAAACAGTTCCTCCGTCGGGGCAATCCGCTTTCGCCATGCAAACTTTCTCTTTTGATTCTTCCAAAGCCTGAGCGCAACAGATAAAAAATAGCTTTTCGGATTTTCCTCCGCCCTCAGCTGCTCTGCCCGCTCTGTTGCCAGAAGGAAGGTATCCTGATACAGTTCGTCAGCCTGCTGCCTGCTTCCTGTCAGGTGCATGCAGAAGGAATAAATTTCTTTCCCGTAAAGAGCGATTGCACGCTCCAGTTCCTGAATCGTCATATATTAT
Source organism: Lachnospiraceae bacterium (assembly GCA_017476765.1). Lineage (GTDB taxonomy): Bacteria > Bacillota > Clostridia > Lachnospirales > Lachnospiraceae > JAFUZE01. Next base: position 4,518 of record JAFUZE010000054.1, on the reverse strand, counting down.
CGTTCTTCCTTTTCGTGTACACGTTCCGGGCTTTTTGCCCTTCACCTCTACATTGTCATAACCTTGTAGTTGGTTCGATTATATAAAAAAATTTCAAAACGTAACCACATCTTGAAGAAGAAATCGGTCAACATTTTTTGATTTACATGATTGTGAAAAAAAACGAACGAAAATACAGAGTCGAAGGAGACGTGAAATTATAATTTCCCCGAATTCAGGGGAATTAGCGGAGACAGGTTTCTTACATTTCATGACACCTATCTCTGTTTATCTTCTAACTGTTCTAGTAATGCTTTGCAGTTTTTTATAAAACTGTTTAAATACCATTTTAGCACCGGAAGTTTGAGGATGGATTTACCAGTCCATAGGGATATTATCGGGCATATGGGGCGAAAAATCAATAGGGTTTTTGAGAATTCTGTTGCTAAAATTCTTAGCCCACATAGCATATAAGCCTCCTCTCATTCGCCGTTTCTAATAATTTTCTTTAATATACTCGCTAATCTTATAAACAGAATTATTTGTATTCCCCTCTGCTTTTACATAACCTGTTCCAACCAGCATTTTCAAATACCTTCTTACGGTTGCTGCAGATTTTCCACTAACTGCTTCTGCCTCCTTCGGCGTTATTTTGCCCTTTTCTTCAATAAATTTTATCAACTTCTCTAATTTACTAAAATCACTTGCTTTTAAAACTCCGCTCAAAACTTCGCTCAAACTTCGCTCATTTTTTTCATTCACTTCGCTCAAGTTTCGCTCATTTACATCCTTAGCAAATGCTTCATGTATAAACAACCTTGTTATAAAATAACTTCTATCCTCATCCGTCTCAAATTCCGGTCTTGGAGAGCCATTTGCTTCTAAAGCATCTAGAATCTTCTTAAATCCAGTATTTCTACCTTCTGTCAAATGTAATTCTTTTAAGAAGTCACCAATCCGGCGATTTCTATATCGGCGATTTGATACACGATAGCTTTTCAAACCTTCAATCGTTACAGAGCGATCAGGTCCCGGAAAGCTTACAATTTCAATTCTGTCAATTTCAACGCGTACCTCGATTGGCTCGCGCTCATCATAGGCACGATGATATACAGCGTTCGATAATGCTTCTTCCACCGATGCATACGGAAAATTAAAGAATCGGTCTGCTTCCGCTCTATCAGGATGCTTTACAACTTTTTCTGTAATAATCACATTTTTGATATACTGCAATGCGTCCCGAAGTTGTTGATGAATTGGTCCTTTAAAAGTTTTCTCGATAATATCATTACCACCAAGTCCGCCCGGAAACTGCACTACATCAATCTGAGTATACGGAAAGAACTTATCCGGCTCCATGCTAAAGAACATCAACCCCACATTCTTAGGTTTAGTGTATTCTGGCAGAGTACTAACAATATTCATATCTTGGCATACTTCAACAAAATCTCCTGTTTTTGATTTCTCATACAAGGAGCTTTTTACCTCTTTTAGATAATTCTGAATAAGCGTAATATTCAAATCTGACATCTCCGCCTTATGATTCACACGATCATCAAACGGAACCCTATTTGCAAGGTTAAACAAATCCTTCTCCTCCTCATCAGTTGGCTCCACAGAATTAGAAGACTTACGAATATAGTGAATACGCTCCTTATTATCTTTATCCATTGTTTTTGGAGATGAATATGGGCGCGTTTCACCACCTGGGCACCAAATCACTATAAAATGCTTATTCTGGTAAGTTTCTACACCAATAATCGGCATATATGCAGGTCGAATTAGCTTACATTTTGCAAATATTTCCTTCTGATATTTATCAAGTTTTTCAGCTGGCACACCCTTTAGCGGATATACTGGGCGACCATCCTCTTCCTCCACGCCTACGACAATATAGCCACCGCCCCAGTTATCAAGGTCATTGGCAAACGCACAAACAGTTTTCAAGGAAACTGCCGGATCCCATGTTTCTTTAAATTCAATTCTTGCCCATTCGACGACTTCACCGGATAGTAATGTTTTTATGTTTGTTGGTATCGCCATAATTGCCCTTCCTCTCTATATTTGTATAATCGTAAAAAATGGATTTGTAACCGTCTATAAGGGCATAATATCGTATATCCTGTAATTTTGTTATTGCTAAAGAAGGACTGCTTATGTTCAATCCTTTCTTGGCAATAAGATTCTTGATTTGATCCTGATAATTCAGAAAAGGTTTCATTTTGGGCATATTTCGATTCCTTTCAAAAAAAGAAGAGAGAACCCACAGATCCTCTCTCCGGTCACAGTCCTCTCGAGTATCTGCAACCTATCACTGCTTTTTATATTAACACAGGGAAGAGATAAAAACAACTGTTAATTTATGGAACCCGTGAACCTCACCTCAAATATATACCTCAAATATATAAGGAGTGTCATCAATGTTTACCGTCACATAACCGTTTTTCCTCTTATATATTCAATATTTATCGGGTTATACTCCGATATACTATTGACTTTCTTTACATTTTAGACAAGATTTAGTGAAAGCTGGTAACAATTTTGCCCGAAATCTCTGCTTTTGCCCTTTCATCTATTTCTTTGCCTCGCACGATACAATCAGATCCCGGTTTGCCTTCTCATAGTCGTTGAGCACCTCCTCTTCGTCAAAGTCCTCGGGATCGACGGTGCCCTGATACCATGTGCATCTGTCAAAATATGCCTGCAGCTGCTCGTCATTAAATTTTCTTCCATGCCTTGCATAGATTTCATTTCTGGCAATGCGCAGCTGCTCCTTCGAAAGAACTTTCAGCTCAGCTTCCGTATAGTAATATGTGTCGCTGTCCGGCAGCACAAACTCATTCGCATACGCCTCGTAAAAGCTCTGCAAAATCGGCGTTCCAAGCACGGTATCCAGATAAAATTCAGGATTTCCGTTAAACTGTATATCGACTAAGCTGCTGCAATTTTCCAGTGCATAATGACCAATGCGCGTGACCACTGCGGGAATCTCGATACTTTTCAGGCTTGTGCAATCTTGAAATGCACCATAAGGGATTTCCGTCAGCGAATCGGATAACGAGACACTCGTCAGGCTGCTGCATCCCGCAAAGGCATTCTGTCCCATCTCTGTCAGGCTGTTCGGGAGTGAAATACTGCTTAAGCTTTCACAGTTTTTAAAGGCAAAGCTGTCAATCGATGCCACATTGCCCGGAATCGTGATTTCTCTCAGTTCGATGCAATTATTGAACGCGCACTCCCCTATTTCCGTTACGCTTTCCGGCAGGCTGACCCGCTCTATATTCTTACAGAAATAAAAGGAATAATCCCCGATACGCGTGATTGTTCCCGTAACGGCAACCTGCACAATGTCCTTTCCGTACCACGGAGCCTTCGACGAGGAAGAATAATCCTTCATCGCCCCGCTGCCGCTTATATGCAAAAGACCGTCCTGATACAGCACCCATTCCACATTGTTTTGTCCGTCCCCGGTGCTTCCCGTCTCGACAATCGGTGCATCCGATAACGACTGATCCGCCGTTTCCTGCTGTGCCCCCGATTCTATCTCATCTAAATTAACAAAATCCGGTCGTTTTCCCGATTGTGCCTCATCCGACGACTCCTGCGCATTCTCTGCCCCATCCTGCGCGGCATCGGTCTTTACCTGCGTCTGTGTCCCCTCCGTGACTTCCTGCTCTGCCTCCGTCTGCGTCGGCTGCGATGACTTTTCATCCGTCACAGCGTGCTTTACAAGCAGCGAAAGAAGGAAAACGCCGAGTATACAGCCGATCACGATTTTAGGTACGAGCTTGTTCAAGCGCTCCTGCCGGGTTAAGCTCTGCTTTGCAGGCTGCCCGGTACTGCTTCCATTCTGTAACGAATCGGGAGGTACGGATGAATCCTGCATGCTCTCCTTTTTGATTGCTGGTTCCGACTTCGGAGAAAAACGAATCTCCTCGCCAAAGCTTTTTTCCTGTGCAGAAGTCTGCCTTTCTCTTTCGTCCGTACCGTTGTCCCTTTCGGGAGCAGCCACACCATCGTTCATCCCACTGACAAACGCAGTCTGAAATTCGTCCATACTCTGATAACGGTCGGAAGCCTGTACGGCAAGTGCAGTGAGCAGTGCATCCTCCGCCCGGCGCGGCAAAGGAATGCCTAGATTGCGCGGCGATATCAGGTCATCCTCATCCATACGCTCGACCGAATCCGGCGGTGTCTTTCCCGTAATTGCATAATAATAGGTTGCGGCAAAGGCATAAATGTCTGTATAAGGACCTTGCCGTCCACGCCTCGTATACTGCTCCTTCGGCGCAAAGCCATGTGTCAGCACGATATCGAGACTCTGACTGTGCTTGCCGAGGCTGTATCTGGCAGCTCCGAAATCAATCAGCTTAACGCTTCCGTCCTTCGTGAGAAAGATATTGCCCGGCTTCACGTCGCGGTGAATGATGCCCTTTTCATGCACGGCAGAGAGTGCGTCCGCAACCGGAATCAGCAGCTTCCATGCAGCTTCCCATTCCAATTTACCGCCCTTGCTGTCGAGATGCTCCTGCAAGGTCT
>JAFUZE010000053.1 GCA_017476765.1 Lachnospiraceae bacterium | reverse complement strand
GGATGACAAGCGCCTTCTCGTAATCCTCCATATCACCGGAAATCAGTTCAAGCGCCTCATCGACAGCAGCGTCGATCTCACTCTGCATCGATGAAACCTTTGCCTTATCGCTGATGGAATATTGGATGCTAAAGCTTATAATCTTACTGCCGGATGCGCTGTAAGATATCGATTTCTCTACATAAAAGAACTCCGGATGGTTATTTAAAATCTGCCAGTAATACGCCATGTCACTCTTACTGTCGGTATACGGCAGGTTATATGCCGAGACATCGACGCTGCTTTTCATATTTTCCCACGCTTCGACGAGCGCGCTCTCAAGCCCTTCCAGATCGACCGCACCCGCGCCGGCATTGGCAAGCTGCTCCGTGCCGCCCTGTGAAGGAAGCGGCATCGTGTAGAGAGGATTATACCGATCCTGCTCCGTCAGTGTAATCGTTCCGGTCTTTACCGTTTCCCCGGCATGTACCGCCATGCCGATGCTCAGACATAAAACCAGAACTGTCAACCATAACCTTCGTACTCTGTGCTTCATTCGCTCTTCCTCCCTTTTGTATATCCCCCGCATATGCGAAGCTCACCTCTTAGATACCGTATCCTGTTTCGCAATTCCTATATTTCCATTGTAAAAGAATCCGGTGAAATTGCAAGCTCTCAACGAGAATTTTATCATAGATTATATTGCACGCATACTAACCTGTGAATGATAACCGATACACGAGTAATGTAAAGAATTTAGATATTGGCACCAATCAGATTTCAGGACTATAATGTATGTAGATAAAAGGTGCTGCCAAATATACGGTTAGCCCCGATTAAATTGTTATTATAAAATAACCGCTTAGTTTGTGAGGCTGGCGGTTATTTTTGTGTTTTATAATTACTTCCTATTGCATATCCTGCATAAGATTTTTATCGCAACAGAGGGTCACAGTCCCTCTGATAGAGTGTAAAATGTAAACAAGACAATTATTGACGAAAGAATCGGTAAATCTCCTCTGCGACGGCGGCGGTCATACCCGGAACCTGTATAAGCGCTTCCACATCGGCATTCTTGATCTCATCGATGCTGTCAAAGCTTTTCATCAATGCCTTGCGTCTCGCCGGACCGACGCCCCTAATGTCGTCGAGCACGGAATGTACCCCGGACTGGCGGCGCAGCGACCGGTGGAACTCGATGGCAAAGCGGTGCGCCTCATCCTGTATTCTCGTAATGAGCTTAAACCCTTCGCTGTATCGGTCTATGTCAATCTCGACGTTGTTGTAGTACAGTCCTCTGGTGCGGTGATTATCGTCCTTGACCATGCCACAGACCGGAATATCGATGTGCAGCTCACCGAGCACCTCCTTAGCGATGTTAACCTGTCCTTTTCCGCCGTCCATCAAAAGCAGATCCGGAAATTTCGAAAAGCTGCCGAACGTATCCTCGATCTCCTTTTCCTTCAGCTCCTCTTTTTCCCTGAGACCATGCACGAAGCGTCTCGTCAAAACCTCCTTCATGCAGGCGTAATCGTTCGGTCCGCTGACCGACTGAATCTTAAATTTGCGATAGTCGCTGCGGTGCGGCTTTCCCTTCTCATAAACGACCATCGAGCCCACATTTTGAAAGCCGCTGATATTACTGATATCATATGCCTCGATGCGGTTGATCTCGTTCATGCCGATGAGGGCTGCGATCTCCTTGACTGCTCCGATCGTCCGCCCTTCCTCCCTGCGGATGCGCTCCTTATCCTGACTGAGCACAAGCTGTGCGTTCCGGGCAGCCAGCTCGACAAGCTTTTCCTTCGAGCCCTTTTTCGGTATGACAACCGACACCTTCATTCCCTTGCGGCTGCTCAGCCACTGGGATATGAGCTCTCCCTCCTCGATCTCCTGCGGAAGCATGATCGTCTTAGGCAGAAACGGGGTTCCTGCATAGAACTGCTTCAGGAAGCTGCCGAGTATATCCGAATCACTCTGTTCCGATACATTCGTCATATAAAAATGCTCCCTGCCGATCAGCTTGCCGTCCCGGACAAAAAATACCTGCACAACAGCATCCTTCTCATCCTTCGCCATACCGATGACATCCTTATCCTCGCCGTCACTGTGGGTAATCTTCTGCTTCTGCGCAACACTCTTCACGCTGCTCAAAAGCTCCCGGTACCGGATTGCCTCCTCAAACTCGAGATTCTCGGACGCCTCCAGCATCTTCGACTCCAGATCCTTTAAAATGACATTGTAGTTGCCGTTTAAAAAATCGAGGGCACGTCCGACATTTTCCTGATACGCTTCCTTTGACACAAGACCCATGCAGGGCGCCTTACACTGATGCATATGATAATTGAGGCAGGCTCGCCCCTTGCCGATATCGCGCGGAAGGCTCCGGTTACAGGTACGGAGCTGATACATTTTGTTGATCAGCTCAATCGTATCCTTCACGCTCGCCGCACTCGTATACGGTCCGAAATATTTTGCCTTATCCTTCTTCATCAGACGTGAAAAGAGGATTCTCGGGTAGTCCTCCTGCACCGTCACCTTGATATAAGGATACGTTTTATCGTCCTTGAGCATCGTGTTGTACTTCGGACGGTGCTCCTTGATCAGGTTATTTTCGAGCACAAGCGCCTCGAGCTCCGAATCCGTGATGATATATTCAAAATATGCAATCTGGCTGACCATCCGGTCGATCTTCGCAGTGCGCTTTGTGCTGGCACGAAAATAAGAGTGCACACGGCGGTTTAAATTGATTGCCTTGCCGACATAAATGATCGTATCATTCTTATCGTGCATCAGATACACTCCCGGATTGTTCGGAAGCTTCTTTAATTCCCCCGGAATATCAAATGTTATTTCGTTCATTTCCATACACCAATTCATACAAACAGGCAGATTCCTGCGGCTGTGCCGCCTTCTGGGAATCCGCCTGTGCATTTTCACTCGTCTGTTCGTCTTATGCTTCTTCGCCCTCCGGCTGCCGTTCGCCTTTGGCATCCTCGTTTTCGGACAGCTGCTTCTCTTTTACATTTCAGCCCTCCGGCTGCTCTACGGCTTTTTCCTCTGCGTTTTCGGACGGCTGTTCCGCTCTTGCACCTTCACTCTCCGGCTGCTCTACGGCTTTTGCTCCTGCGCTTTCGGACGGCTGCTCCGCTTTCGTGCCTTCGCTCTCCGACGGCTCTACAGCTTTCACGTCCTCGCTTTGCTTCTCCTGCTCCGCTTTTGTCACCGCAGCGACTGCGTCTGCCGCCGCCTATGCATCCGCCTGCGCATCCCGCTCCTTCTTCTTCGGCGGAACCGGAATGCCCTTTTCGGCACAGTAAATCTTCATAAATTCCTCACCGGTAATCGTCTCCTTCTCGATGAGGTGCGCGGCGATCTTATCGAGAATGTCCCTGTTCTCGGTAAGCAGCTTCTTCGCCTGCTCATAGCTCTCCTTTAACAGAAGCATGACCTCCTCATCGATTCCGGCAGCGGTCACATCCGAGCAGTTCAGGGATGCCCTGCCGTCGAGATATTTGCTCTCCACCGTCTCAAGTCCCATCAGTCCGAAGCGTTTGCTCATTCCGTACTGGGTAATCATCGATCTTGCAATGCCGGTCGCCTTCTCAATATCGTTCGAAGCTCCGGTCGTAACTGTATCAAAGACAATTTCCTCCGCCGCACGTCCGCCCAGAAGCCCGACAATCATATCCCTCAGCTCCGCCTCGGTATTGAGGTATTTCTCCTCCTCCGGCACATGCATCACATAACCGAGTGCGCCCATCGTGCGGGGAACGATCGTGATCTTCTGCACCGGCTCCGAATTTTTCTGAAGTGCCGATATAAGCGCATGACCGACCTCATGGTAGGAGACGATTCTTCGCTCCTCCTTGCTCATGATGCGGTCCTTCTTCTCCTTGCCGACCAAAACGACCTCGACCGCATCGAACAAATCCTTCTGGGAGACGGCGTTTCTTCCGTGCTTGACCGCATTGATGGCTGCCTCGTTGATCATGTTGGCAAGATCGGAGCCGACCGCACCTGACGTTGCGAGAGCAATTCCGTTCAAATCCACGCTGTCATCCATGAGCACATCCTTCGCATGAACCTTCAGGACATCCTCGCGTCCTTTCAGATCCGGTTTATCTACAATGACTCTCCGGTCAAATCGTCCCGGACGCAATAACGCCTTGTCAAGAATTTCCGGTCGGTTTGTCGCAGCCAAAATGAAAACCCCCTTTGAGGAGTCAAATCCGTCCATCTCGGAGAGAAGCTGGTTGAGCGTCTGCTCCCGCTCCTCGTTTCCGCCGCCGTATTTGGAATCACGGCTGCGTCCGATGGCATCGATCTCATCGATAAAAATAATGCAAGGAGCATTTTTCTGCGCATCCTTAAATAAGTCCCTGACACGCGATGCACCGACACCTACATACAATTCAATAAAATCGGAGCCCGCAAGGGAAAAGAACGGCACGCCGGCTTCACCTGCCACCGCCTTAGCAAGAAGCGTCTTACCGGTTCCGGGAGGTCCTACTAAGAGCGCACCCTTCGGCAGCTTGGCACCGATTTTCGTATATTTGCCGGGATTGTGAAGAAAATCCACGACCTCCTGCAGGGATTCCTTCGCCTCATCCTGTCCGGCAACATCCTTGAATGTGACGCCGGTCTCCTTCTGCACATACACCTTCGCGGTGCTCTTGCCCACGCCCATCGGTCCGCCGCTGCCGGATATCCTCCGGAACAAAAAGCTCAAAACGACCCATACAAGCACGATCGGCAGAATATAGGTGAGCAGAATCGAGAGCAGCAGGCTCGAATTGTCCGGAATCTCCTCCTTGTAGGAAACGCCGTGCTCGCGCAAAAAAGCAGACAGGTTATCATCGTTCATCACGCCTGTGTAAAACACCTTTGGCGCAGTCTGCAAATAATCAGGCTGATCGGGACTCGGGTTTTCCTTCTTCGCCGTGATCGTGATCTTATCGGAGGAAATGACGACCTTCTCGACCGTTCCTGCCTCGACCATGTCCAGAAATTCGTTGTATGTGATTTCCTGACTGGAGCTTCCCGACATCGACCTCATAAAATAGCTCATCACGAGCAGGACGATGAGCGCGGCAAGCAGCAGAAACATAATATTCTGTCCCCTCGGAGTGTTCGTACCGGAACCGCCGGAGCCCCCGTTTGAATTGTTTCCGTTGTTATTTCCATTCATATTATTTCCGTTATTTTGATAATTCTGATTATCCATCGTTTTACCTTACCTTTGTCTTTCATCCTCTGAACACTTACTGCCTTTTAAAATTATATCGGGAGTGATTTCAGAAATCAATATCATAAATATGAAAATTCGGACACATATCTTAAAGATTTCTAAAAAATACTGGATTTTCCCACAAAATCGTTGTATAATGAGGCGATGCAATGGTGCATGACTTAGGGATAAGTATACGCCATTGCCTTTTTTTATTCACAAGATATGTGCTCCAGGAGGGAAAAATATGTCAGTTAAATATGTTTTCGTCACCGGCGGCGTCGTTTCCGGGCTCGGAAAGGGAATCACCGCCGCATCACTCGGAAGGCTTTTGAAGGCACGCGGCTACAAGGTGACTATGCAAAAGTTCGATCCCTATATCAATATCGACCCCGGAACGATGAATCCGATCCAGCACGGCGAGGTCTTTGTCACCGACGACGGAGCCGAAACAGACCTTGACCTCGGGCATTACGAGCGTTTTATCGATGAGAGTCTGGACAAAAACTCCAACGTCACGACCGGCAAGGTCTACTGGTCCGTGCTGCAAAAGGAGCGCCGCGGCGACTATGGCGGAGGAACGGTTCAGGTCATTCCTCACATTACAAATGAAATCAAGAGCCGCTTCTACCGCAACTATTCGGATGCGGACATGCGTATTGCCATCATCGAGGTCGGCGGAACGGTCGGTGATATCGAAAGCCAGCCGTTTCTCGAATCAATCCGGCAGTTCCAGCACGAGGTCGGCCACGAAAACGCAATCCTGATTCATGTTACCCTCATTCCTTATCTGAGCGCTTCGCAGGAAATGAAGACAAAGCCGACTCAGGCATCCGTCAAGGAGCTTCAGGGCATGGGGCTGTGGCCCGATATTATTGTATGCAGAAGCGAGCATGAGCTTGACAGGCAATTAAAGGATAAAATTGCTCTGTTCTGCAACGTGCCCGCCTCCCGCGTCCTGCAAAATCTCGATGTGGAGTACTTATACGAAGCCCCGCTTGCAATGGAGAAGGAAAATCTGGCAGGCGTTGTCCTCGACTGTCTCCGTCTGGAAAACAAGGAGCCTGATCTGGAGGACTGGAAGCATATGGTAAAGGAGCTCCGCTGTCCGAAGCACGAGGTGACCATCGCCCTCGTCGGCAAATACATTCAGCTGCACGACGCTTACATCAGCGTTGTAGAAGCACTGAAGCACGGCGGCATCTTTATCAGCACGACCGTCAACATCAAGTGGGTCGATTCGGAGGCGGTCACAGATGAAAACGCATCCCGGCTTCTGGGCGATGCGGACGGCATTTTAGTGCCGGGCGGCTTCGGTGACCGCGGCATCGACGGCAAGATCAGCGCCATCACCTATGCGAGAGAAAACGATATCCCGTTCCTCGGTCTTTGCCTCGGCATGCAGCTCGCCATCGTCGAGTTTGCCCGTCATATCGTCGGCTATCCGGATGCCCACAGCGTCGAGCTGAATCCGGCTACGACACACCCGGTCATTGCGCTGATGCCGGACCAAAACGGCGTGGAGGACATCGGCGGCACTCTGCGTCTCGGCTCGTACCCTTGCGTGCTGGATGCAGACTCCAAAGCTTATGAGCTCTATCAGACGCAGACAATCCACGAACGGCACCGCCACCGCTACGAGGTCAACAACGACTACCGTCAGGTTCTGACCGAAAAAGGGATGAAGCTCTCAGGGATTTCCCCGGACGGACGCATTGTCGAAATGTGCGAGCTGCCGGGGCATTCGTTCTTTGTTGCCACGCAGGCGCATCCGGAGTTAAAGAGCCGTCCGAACAGACCGCATCCGCTCTTTAAGGGATTTGTCGAAGCCGCTCTCTTGCGCAGGCAGAGCACCGCTTCCGAGCCGGAATAATTTTGTTCAAATAGCAGATTTTGGCATAGTACGCACCGAATGCCTGCTTCGCACGCATATATTCGGCTAATTTCACGATTCAATATCAGTATATAAGAAAAAGCAGCTGTCCATACTGAAAAATTGTGGCAGCTGCTTTTATTTTTATTGTAAAATGCAGGTGAAATATAGTACAATAGGAGCGTATAGTTTTTTTTGCAACGTTTTATAGACCGAGGTATACAAAATGAGAATAGGATTTGACAATGAAAAATACTTAAAGATGCAGTCGGAACACATCCGGGAGCGCATCAGCCACTTTGGGGACAAGCTTTATCTGGAGTTCGGCGGCAAGCTGTTCGACGATTACCACGCATCCCGCGTTCTGCCGGGCTTTGCACCGGACAGTAAGCTCAAGATGCTCCTGCAGCTCAAGGAGCAGGCGGAAATCGTCATCGTCATCAACGCGGATGACATCGAAAAAAACAAGGTGCGGGGCGATCTGGGAATCACCTACGATGCGGACGTGCTTCGCCTTGCAGGAGAATTTACCAATCAGGGACTGTATGTCGGCAGTGTTGTCATCACGCACTACACAGGTCAGGGTGCAGCGGATTCGTTCCGCCAGAAGCTGACGAAGCTCGGCATCAAATCTTACCTGCACTACTCGATCAAAGGTTATCCGTCCAATATCGCCCTGATTTTGAGCGATGATGGTTTTGGAAAAAATGATTACATAGAGACAAGCCGGCCGCTCGTCGTCGTGACTGCACCGGGTCCGGGAAGCGGCAAGATGGCGACGTGTCTGTCGCAGCTCTACCACGACAACAAGCGCGGGGTCAAGGCAGGCTATGCGAAATTCGAGACCTTCCCGATCTGGAATGTACCGCTCAAGCATCCGATCAATCTGGCATACGAGGCTGCAACGGTCGATTTAAATGATATCAACATGATTGACCCGTTCCACCTGGAAGCATACGGGAAGACGACGGTCAATTACAACCGCGACATCGAAATTTTCCCTGTTTTAAATGCAATCTTTGAGGGAATTTACGGCGAGAACCCTTACAAATCGCCGACGGATATGGGCGTCAATATGGCGGGAAACTGTATCATCGATGATGCGGCGTGCTTTGAAGCTTCCAATATGGAGATCATCCGCCGCTATTACCAGACCCTGAACCAATTTGCGAAGGAGCAGTGCAGCGAGAACGAAGTATACAAGATGGAGCTGATCATGAATCAGGCGAAAATCACGCCGGATATGCGCAGCGTCACAAAAGCAGCGGAGGAGGTTGCCGCCCAGAAGCACACATCGGCTGCTGCAATCGAAGCGCCGGACGGCACGATTCTGACCGGCAAGACGAGCGAGCTGCTCGGTCCGTGTGCCGCTGTGCTGCTAAATACGATCAAGTACCTTGCGGGTATTGACGATTCCGTCCATCTGATTGCGCCGAGCGCCATCACCCCGATTCAGGATTTGAAGGTCAAGTATCTCGGAAGCAAAAACCCGAGGCTTCACACGGACGAGGTGCTGATCGCACTTTCCGCATCCGCCACCGACGATGAAAACGCTTCTCTGGCTTTGAGACAGCTTCCGAAGCTGCAGGGGCTCCAGGCACATTCTACCGTCATGATCTCGGATGTGGATTTAAAAATCTTTAAGAAGCTGGGCGTACAGCTCACATGCGAACCGGTCTGGGAAAACCTGAAAACAGAAAAATAAAAGCTTCCATACTATACAAGAGGCATATCGATAACCGATATGCCTCTTTTTGAATATAACTTCATTTTTAATGCATTTTAATATACCTGGAAGATATTCATTTCATTGATCAATTCATCCGATGAAGTCTTTAACGTAACGGTAGACTCACGCATATTGTCGATGGTTGCCGCAAGCTCCTCGGAAGCCGCTGCCGTCTCCTGCGACGTAGCCGCATTTGCCTCTGCGATGGAGGAAAGGTTTTCGACAGAGCTTACAACCTGCTCCTTTGCCTCCTCCAGCATGCTCGTCGTGTTGGCGATCGTCTCGATCTTATCCATCGTTGCGAGCACCTCATTATTCACGCTCTCAAATACCGTCTTGGTCGTCTCGACCTTATCGGTCTGCAGACCAATGATCGCATCCACGGTGTTCATCGTCTTAACTGCCTGCTCTGACTCCTGAAGCAGGTTATTGATAATGTCCTCGATCGATTTCGTAGACTGCTTGGACTGCTCTGCAAGATTCTTGATCTGCTCTGCGACAACGGCAAAGCCCCTTCCGCTCTCACCGGCTCTTGCTGCCTCGATCGAAGCATTCAGCGCCAGCAGGTTCGTCTCATTCGCAATCGATGCAATGAGCTCGGTAGCCTTATGAATCGACTGTGCGGATTCATTCGTTGTATTTGTCTGTTCATAGATAATCGTAATCTGCTTGCGAACCTTCTGTGAGATGCTCTCCAGCTCACTGACGATCTCAACGCCGGCTGCGCCGTCCTTTTTCATCGAAGTTGCATTCGTCATAAGAGCCTGTACCGCCGTCGTTGTATCCTCAATTCCTTCTCCGATCTTGCGCACGGCATCGGAAACAGTCTGTGTCTCAACCGCCTGATTGGTTGCACTGTTCGCCATCTCGGACATCGACTTTGCAACCTCGTCGGATACGTTACTGATATGTGCGCTCATCTTATCGAGCTGGGATGCTGAATTTAACACTGCATCGGATGTGTTGCCGACCTTGATAATCAAATTGCGCAGGGAAGACAAAACCTCCGTGACACGCCTTGCCAGAATACCCATCTCATCGAAACGTGCCATATCTGCCTTAGAGATTTCCTTCGTCAGATCACCGGCTGCCGCCGTCTCCAGAACCTGCATAATACGGTTTAACGAATTGACAAAGCTCCACATCATAATGCGGCACAAAATACCCGCTGCGATGATGACAAAAAGCATCATTCCGACAATCGACCAGATGACCTTCTTCATTGTCGCAGCATCGAGTGATGCCTTCGTCAGACCGACTACATCAGCGACCATACCGATTGTCGCAATCACAACAGGAATGATCACAAGCATCAGAATCTTATACTTTAACGGCACTGATTTTCTTGTGCTCTGCTCCAGCTTTGCATCCAGCATCGCATCGGCGGTCTCCCTTACCTTATTTTCGAATTCTTCGTGCATTTCTTCAAAATTCTCTCCCATATCGCTACCTCTCTTCAAGTTATCGTCGAACGTTCAAGCCTTTCTCATGTAATCCCCACAATACATTTTCAGCGAAACTTGTCCATTCATGCGGTTATATTTCATTCTAGCATATTTACTCGAATTTTGAAAGAAAAAGTTGCAAAAATTCGCCTAAAGGGACAGGGTATTTTTCTATCTCCCCATATATCGTGCAAATCAGCTCGCTTTCGGACTTTTTCGCCCTAAATACGGACTGCAGCTCGGCAGGATTTTTTAATAGGTTCTCCTTCTGCGCCTTCGTGAGCGATTTGACGAAATATTCGAGACGGCAGGCATCCTTCCACTGCGGCGTGACCCACACCATGCAAAGCTCCTTCGGCTTTCTGCTCCTTGTATACTTCGCCCCTTCTTTTTTTCCGTAAAAATGCGCCTCCATCCGGTGGTGCAGATTCTTCGTGATGCCCGTATACAGCGAATCTCCCTCACAGCGGAGCATATATAAATAATTCATTTGTTTCCGACTTCCTTTGTGATATACTGGTAAATAGCACGGCTCAACGAAAGCCGCGTACATAAGAATACTATTACTTCAAGGATGGTTTTCCCTATATGAAAAAAACAAACATAAAAAACGGTATTTTGCTCTTTCTCGCCGCATCGATCTGGGGCATGGCATTTGTTGCCCAGAGAGTCGCAGCCGATTATATCGAGCCCTTTACGTTCAACGCCGTGCGCTGCCTGCTCGGCGGTCTCGTACTGATTCCGGTATATGCCGCATTTCAGATGCGGGAGGCAGACGAAGCGCGGGAGTCTGAAATATCAGGAGACCTTGCGATTCCGGCCGAGCCAAACGGAAAGCAGACTGACACAGGCAGCACACAGACTCACCAAAACGGAAAATGGGCTCACCTGCCAAAGCTGCCGCTTAAGGGCGGGCTTGTCTGCGGGCTTTTTCTCTTTGCGGGCTCCATGCTCCAGCAGTACGGCATTGCGTACACGACAGTAGGAAAGGCAGGTTTTATCACCGCCTTTTACATTGTCCTTGTACCGATTCTGGGACTTTTCTTCCATAAAAGGGTGCGCCTTCTCATCTGGT
>JAFUZE010000052.1 GCA_017476765.1 Lachnospiraceae bacterium | reverse complement strand
TATTCGGCAAAAAGACCTTCGAATCCTTCTCAATAATCAGCTCCCCTATCTCAAAGACCGTGTTCCCCGTCTTGAAAAGCTGCTTTTTGATATCCGTCTCCTGCATCGGACAGTTTTGCGCCTCCTGTACGGCAGTGTCTCCTACCGCTTCAAACCGCACATCTCCCCTCTCTGCTGCAAGCTGCCCCTGAGGTTCCGTCCCGCCCGGCGCTCCGGCAGTCTCTAAAGTCAGACGGGCAGGCTCACCGATATGCAAAACGGCTCTTCCCCGCAGCGGAAGCTTTCGGGATGCATCCACATACCGCGACTTCATCTCTCTTCCGAAATCGGATACCGCATTTTCATACCCTCCTTTTGACAGGGTGACCATGCTGCGCCCATTTTTTCTCTCATAATAGCCGGTCTCCATCGCTCCGCGCGTGTAGAGCGACTTAAGATGGCGCAAATCCTCCGGTTCGATTGCAAAACCGGATTGGCTTTGCATGTATAAATCAATATATTTACGGTAGATGCTTGTAACTCCCGCCACATACTCCGGGCTTTTCATTCTTCCCTCAATCTTGAAGGAATCAATGCATGCGCCGATCAGCTTCGGCAGAATCGGCAGTACACCCAAATCCTTTAAGCTGAGCGGATACTGCTCGGCTTTGCTGTTCACCCGCCCGTTTTCTCCCACAATATCATAGGGAAGCCTGCACGGACCTGCACACCTCCCCCGGTTTCCGCTCCTGCCGCCCAGAAAACTGCTAAACAGGCACTGCCCGGAATAACAATAGCACATCGCACCGTGGATGAACGCCTCGACCTCAACGCCCGCTTCCTGTTTGATTCTGGCAATCTCCTGTAAGGACAGTTCCCTCGCAGGAACGACCCTGCAAATCCCCTGCTCCCGCAAAAGCCTTGCACCGTCGGCTCCGGTCACGGTCATCTGCGTACTTGCGTGCAGCTTAAGGTCTGCAAAATACTTCTTCAAAATGCGGACAACGCCAAAATCCTGCACGATGACTCCGTCAAGTCCTGCCTCATAAAACGGACTGACATACGAGGGAATTTGCAAAAGCTCCTCCTCCTTCAGCAGCGTGTTGAGCGTCAGATATACCCGCCTGCCGAACAGATGCGCATAATCGAGTGCCTCGCAGAGCGCCTCCTGATCAAAATTTTCTGCATAAGCTCTTGCACCAAACCGGTCTCCACCTATATAAATTGCATCTGCGCCTGCATTTATCGCAGTGCGCAGGCACTCCATATTGCCGGCCGGTGCCAGCAGCTCCACTGTTCTCTTCAAATACTCCAAACCTCTTATCCGTCATTCCTATCGAAAAAAGCTGTCAAAAGACAGCTTCTTCTCTATTTCTTGTTTTCCTTTATTTCCGACTCCATACGCAAAAACTTCTTTTCGTATGCGCTGATTTCATCCTGCATTGCCTTCATCGCTTTTTCGGTGCTCTCCAGCTTAATCCGGGATGAAATCAATTCATGCTTCAATTCATAAATCTCTTTTTCCTTATTGGAAATTTCTTCCTCCAGCCACTCAATCTGCTTTTTCGCCTTGAAATAATCATCTGCAATATTCAGCTGCATCAAAACAGACTGCGTGTCAAGCGGTTGTCTCCTGAAAGCGTCGATCTTACTGTACTCCTGCACCTTATTATTTATGTAAAGAGCAACTCTCTGCAAATAATCCTCACTCTCATAGCCGCTTAACGTAAAGACCTTTCCGCCGATGATAACCTCTGTATCTGTTTTCGCTGCCATAGTTTCACCTCATATCTTGTAACTGTCCGCATGGAAGGCGGATGCACAACATCTGCCGATCAAGCACGCTTCAACATACAACATATATTATAGCAAAAATCTACAAGAAAACAATACCTATTTTTGTTCTATAGGGCAATCGTTTCATCCTGCCTCTCGTCTCCGTACGCTTCCGATACTCGATCTTACTCTTCGGAGCACGTTTGCACTCCATGAAAAACGTAGCGGTACTAGGCGCGTAAAATACACACGCCAAGAACCGAGGTTTTTCGAGGGCATCCGAGAGAGTATGATAGAGTACCGAAAGCTGTTTATGCAATAATGACAGGATGAAGCGATTGCCCTATTTGCTTCGTTTAATCCTCATACGGCAGCCCGAAGTGCAGGTATGCTTCCCGCGTGACGACTCTTCCTCTCGGTGTGCGGTTCAAAAGTCCGTTCTTGATCAGATACGGCTCATAGACATCCTCGATCGTCCCGGAATCCTCCCCGATCGCGGCAGCCAGTGTCTCAAGTCCGACCGGACCTCCCCCGAACTTTTCAATAATCGTGCGAATCATGTTCTGGTCAATATGGTCAAGCCCCAGCTTATCGACATCGAGCAGATCGAGTGCGGTATTTGCGACCTCCTTCGTAATGATGCCGTCGTATTTGACCTGTGCAAAATCCCGGACTCTCTTCAAAATGCGGTTTGCCAGTCTCGGCGTGCCGCGGCTTCTTCTCGCCAGCTCAAGAGCGCCCTCCTCCTCGATTTCGACATGCAGTACCTTTGCCGAGTGGTCGATGATCTTCTTTAACTCGTCCACATCATAAAATTCGAGCCGATGGATGACACCGAACCGGTCCCTGAGCGGTGCCGTGAGCATCCCCGCCCTCGTTGTCGCTCCGACAAGGGTAAATTTCGGCAGCTCCAGGCGGATCGACCGAGCCGTCGAGCCCTTCCCGATCATGATATCGATGGCGTAATCCTCCATTGCGGGATACAGCACCTCCTCCACCTGCCGGTTCAGACGGTGAATCTCGTCAACAAACAGCACGTCGCCCTCGGAAAGATTGTTCAAAATCGCTGCCATCTCTCCCGGCTTCTCGATTGCCGGGCCGCTCGTAATCTTGATATTCACATGCAGCTCATTGGCAATGATTCCCGCAAGCGTTGTCTTTCCCAGTCCCGGAGGTCCGTACAAAAGCACATGATCCAGGCTGTCTCCTCTCTGCTTTGCCGCCTCAATATAGATTTTCAGCGTCTCCTTCGCCTTCTTTTGACCGATATAGTCATCGAGTGTCTGCGGTCTGAGCGACCCTTCTATCGCAGCATCTTCTCTTGTAATCTCTGTTTCTATGATTCTCTGCGCCATAACGACCTAACCCTTGTCCCGTTTTTCCTAAACAATGTCATAACAAATATTTCAGTGCTCTCTTTAGCAGCTCCTCCACGGTCGGCACATTCTCCTTTGAGACCTTGCCCACCGCATGCACCGCATCCGTCCGGCTGTAACCGAGCGCCGAGAGCGCATCCACGGCATCCTTCGCCATCGCATTCTGCATGGTCTGATCTTCCGGGGCAGCGTCATCCTCCTCGCCGCCAAGCCCCTGCAGGCTGTCCTCCAAAGAGACCTTGTCCCTCAGATCCAGAATCACTCTCTCCGCCGTCTTTCCGCCGATTCCCGGCGCTTTTGCGATTGCCTTCGCATTACCGGTATAGATGGCAAAGCGCAGATCGTTTGCGGACATCACCGACAAAATGGCAAGAGCCCCCTTCGGTCCGATGCCGTTGACTGCAATCATCTGTTTGAATAATCTGTTGTTTTTTTTCATACCTATTCTCCTTGTCAGGCTGTGCTTTATTGATAATTATCTGT
>JAFUZE010000051.1 GCA_017476765.1 Lachnospiraceae bacterium | reverse complement strand
CTCTCGCTGCTGCTCTTTGATTTCTACGAGCTCTTGTCCGTGTTTTTTGAGTTCCTCTGCTTGTTTCTTGAGCTCTGCCCCATGCTCTCGCTGCTGCTCTTTGATTTCTGCAAGCTCTTCTCCGTGTTTTTTGAGTTCCTCTGCTTGTTTCTTGAGTTCGTCCTGCACAGGCTTTATCTCCTGTCGCATAATCTGACGAATCATTTCAAAATCGCTATTTTCCATACTCTATACTCCTTCTCGCCCCTATGTCAATCGTGTAATACAGAATAACATTTTACAAAACTATTGGCAAGACCTTTTCTGAAATATCTTCACATGGGTTTTTACACGATCAGTACTGCATATACACGTTATACCTTCTCCAGCACTCCTCCCGACATGCGGTAAATCGCATCTGCGTATGCCAGCGCATCGTTTTCATGCGTTACCAGAAGCACCGCCGTACCCCGCTCTGCAGTCTGCTTTAAGAGCTTTAACACGATTTCGGTGTTCTCATCGTCCAGATCTCCGGTCGGCTCGTCGGCAAAGACGACCTCCGGTTTTCCGACAAGCGCTCTCGCAATCGCCATTCTCCTCAGTTCTCCGCCCGAGAGCTCAGATGGCATGGAACCGGCCAGCTCCGCAATGCCCATAAGCTCCAGCAGCTCATATGCATATTCCTGATCTGCCTCACCCTCCCCGTACAAGGTCAGCGGTAAAAGAACATTCTCAAGAACGTTTAAGCTGTGAATGGCGCTCTGCCCCTGCGGGATAAATCCAAACAAACGATTTCTTAAGCGGGAGCGCTCCGTATCGTCCAGCTGATAGAGCTCCTTATCACCGATCAGCACCTTGCCGGCAGTCGGCTCAAGCAGACCGGAAAGAATGTTCAAAAAAGTACTTTTCCCGCTGCCGGAGCGTCCGGTGAGAACCGTAAGCATGCCTTCCGGGAGCTCAAAGTCCGTCTCCTTTACCGCCATAAAGATGTTTGTGCCCTTCGTTTCACGCAAAAATTGCTTGCTGACACCTTCCGCCTTCAGTACCATCTAGTTGCCCTCCCTCAAAATAAGTCCCGTATCCATCCTGCTGATCTTATAGCTTGCCAGCGCGCCGGTAAATGAACCGGCTGTCACTGAGGCGACAAGAGAAATACAGGCAAGCCCCGCAACCTTAAGCCCTCCCGGAAGCAGGAACGGCAGTCCGAGCTGCGCCTCAATAAAATTGCCGAACGGCAGGATGACAAGAGCTCCGACGACGATGCCGATCAGGCTGCCGGATAAGCTTACGAGAATGCCTTCCGTCAGCACAATGTGAAACAGCTTCTTTCCGGAAGCGCCGATCACGCGCAGCACGGCAAACTCTTTTTTTCTCTCATTGACACTCATCCGAAACGCAATGATCATAATGACCAGTGACAAAATCCAAATGGCGGCGGTGAGGATACCGATGACATCCGAAATACCCTTGAGACTTCCGGAAATACCGGAAATCATATTTTTTGTCTGAACCGCCTCGACCTTACGGACATGCAGATTGATGTCGTTTAATACATCCTCGATTGTATATCCTTCCGCAACGTTGATCAAAACGCAGGATATGACCTTATCCGGGTTGATATCACCAAAATTATTCAGCTTTTTATCAAGCGATGCCTGAATCAGCGTCTTGATCGTATTTTCGTTCGTGTACACTGCCGTATCAAGGCTCGTTCCGGTTCTATCCAGCTTTGCAGCAACGTGCACGTCCGTCCCGTAAAAGGTTAACGTGTCTCCGACAAATGCGTTTAAGCTGTTGCCCACAACAATCTCCATGTCCTGAAGCGGGCGGTTGTAGCTTTTTTTGATCCACGGCGATATTGTAAAATCGGTTTCCGGATCAAACCCGATGATCTGCACCGGAATCGAGCAGCACCCTGAGCTTGCCGATGCCAGATAGAACTGTGCCGAAATCTGCCCGATTCCCTCCATTG
Organism: Lachnospiraceae bacterium; assembly: GCA_017476765.1. Taxonomy (GTDB): domain Bacteria; phylum Bacillota; class Clostridia; order Lachnospirales; family Lachnospiraceae; genus JAFUZE01. The sequence continues at coordinate 20,620 of JAFUZE010000051.1, read as the reverse complement.
CAGCAAGCTTTTTCAGATAGCTGCTGTCCATATAAAAGTAGCCGGTATTTCCTTGCAAAACAATATTTTCCAGATCAGACTTTGTTGCTGCCTCATACGGTACGACCATAATGTCTGCTCCGAGACGATCCTGCAGGGAGGAAAGTCCGCTCCGCAGAGAGCCTACAATGATCGTGCCGCCAAAGACGGAAAAAGACAAAAAGGCTGCCAGCAACATAAGTGCAATGCTTCTCGCCGGTCTTTTTACCAGATTCCGATAGGAAAGGCTTTTTGTAATCTTTTTCATTTACGCTCTTCTCCATTCTAATACGGCATTTACAAGGGCACAAACAGCGATGATGATTCCCAGAATCATCACTGCCGGTCTCATCACCGAGCGGCATCTCATATCTGCCATCATGCACAGCCTGATCAGCCCTCCCGGAATACAAGCAGTGAGAGCTGCCGTAGGAATCATCGCCAGAGAAAGTCCCTTCCTCGTATCCTTGCCTGCGGTGACTGCCAAAAGCACTGCCTGTATGACGAGAACGGCTGCTACGCCTGTCACGGCCTGCTCTGCCCAGTGGCATGCCATAATGCTCTCCCCTTCCATCACCTCACAGGCGTGAAACAGAAATTTGGTGCCGAGGCATAATACCGCACTGAGCACGAGTAAAACGATATCCATTACAGTTACTTTGTTTTTCTTTTCCATTGTTTGTCTCCTATCCTTCTTTATAATTATGCTTTGCCATCGGATACTGCCGGTAAAATTCCTCCGTCCGATATTGTTCATCTCTGATATGATCAGTAAAGTCCGCATCACTTTTCAAAAAATAGTCCTCTGTCTCAAGTGCCTTATCCCATGTAGCATCGAGATTATAATATTTGTCATCAATCCTCACGATATTCCACGCATGAAATTCCTCGATTCCTTCAAACGAGGCAGTTCCTGTAATAACCCGCACCGAAACTCCTGCCTCCCGGAGCATCCGGTACATCAGCACCGAGTATCCCTGACAAACCGCCGTTTTGTAGATCAGCGCAGAATACGCAGTTGTTTTCAGGTGCTGATTTTCCTTGTTCTTATGCACCTTGTCATAAGAGACGTTCTGATAAATGTAATCATAAACGGTTCTTACCTTCTCATAATCGGAGGTCATCTCGTCAAAAGCAAAGGATTCCAAAACCCTCTGTATCTCCTCCGTCACGGTCTCCTCCTGCTCTACGGTCGTATAATAATCGGGAAGGATGCGAATCACATAATGATATTTGTTCCTGTCGTTATTATACCCGTACCTGACTTCATAGCCTCCGTATTGAAAGCGTATGTAATCTCCCTCGGCGGGATCGTCCGTCTCCGAGAGCGCCTCCTCCAAAAGCCCGCCCGCAATCCCGCTGATCTCACTCATGCTGTCACTGTGCGCTGTAAAGCGCACCGTAATCTGCCGGGAATGGTTTTTTAAGCCCTCGCGTATCGATGAGGCAATCTCTTCATGGTTCGAAAGCCGGACTCCCGAAAAGTGCCGGGCAGCAAGCTGATGCTCCCGATACAGCCCCGCAGCAGCCGAAATCGCAAAAGCCAGCAGGACAGTGACCACGGCAGCAGCACCCAAAAGCAGTCTTCTCCTGCTCACCTTTTCACCCTCTTCCATACCGCCATTGCATTGGAATTCACCAAAAGTCCGTCGATATCGATTCCCGCAGGGCAAATTTTGCGGCATGCCAGCGACTTGCCGCAGCCTTCATAAATATGTGCCCTGTATGCCTCAAACAGTTCCTTCTTCTGCGTATCCGGCAGCTCGGATAACAGTCTTGCCGTCGGCACAAAAGCCGACATTCCGGCGAAGCTTCCTCCTGCATAGAAATTAGGGCATACCTCAAGGCAGCAGCCGCACTGCAGACATCTCGAGCCTTCGTATGCCATATCATCGTGCTTCTCGCTGCGCTCTGCTTCCTTTTTCAGCCACACGCCGATGACCTTCAGATTTTCATATAAAATGCTCCGATCGACGATCAGATCACAAACGACGGGGAATTTTTTCAGCGGAGAGAGCGATATGTGCTTTTTGCGAAACTCTTTCAGCATCGCATCGCAGGCAAGGCGCGGGCGACCGTCAATCAGCATCGCACATGCCCCGCACTTTTTTTGAAGACAGCTGCATTCCCACGCAATGGCAGAAACCGGATTCCCATGAAGATCCCTCACGGCGGAGTCCGCATTGATTTTCGTCAAAGCAGTTGCGACTGTCTCGCTGTCATCCGCACATTCGTAAAGAATGCTCTGCACATACTGCTCCTTCGTCTGTCTGTCCGAGCGGAGAATATCAAACTGAACCTGCATCCTGCAAAGCCTCCTTTCCTCGCCTTTTCTCTTTCGGCACCGTAATCCCGCTACTGTAAATCGCAATCATTCGCGGTTGCTTCCGGCTCGTCACATAGCTGCCGGAAATTCAGACTAACCGTACCCTCCTGACAGCTTGCCGTCAGCTTTTTCCTGAGAGTCTCATCCTTTTCCGGATAGTCCTCCCGATAGTGGGCCCCCCGGCTTTCTGTCCGCATCATCGCAGAGCGAAGCATCGCCCCGGCGAGTGCTGTCCTGTTTTTCTCCCGCAGATTTTTTGCCTCCGCCTCCACTTCCTGAACATCATACAGCGCTTTCTGAAGCCGCTGCCCGCTGCGGACAATTCCCAAACCGTCTGACAGAATTTTGCTAAGGCGCATGATAAAATCCGGTGATGCCTCCTCCGTGAGCGGTTCTGCGCTGACCGTGCAAAGCACCGGAGCTTTTCCATCCGTCATCACTGCTATTCTTTCGGAAGCATCGCTGTTTCCTGCCGGCGCCGCTCCGGTTTTCTGCATCTCCTTCGGGAAATACGCTCCTGCCGCCGACATTATATGCTCCGCCGCCACCTTGCCGCCGTAAATTGCCCCCAGCATGGAATTGCCGCCCAGACGGTTTGCGCCATGATACTGGCTGGTGCATTCTCCTGCAGCATAGAGATTTTGTATGTTCGTCCGGTGATATACATCCACATCGATTCCGCCCATAAAATAGTGGATGCCCGGTTCTACGGGTATCGGCTCCTTCGCCGGGTCGATTCCGAGGTAGCGGCGCAGCTCCTCCCGCAGATCCGAAAGCTTTTTCTTCCAGATCTCGTCCGAAAGTCCTGTCATATCCAGGTAGACCTGCCCGCCGCAGTCCTCACGCCTTGCGGCAAAATACATCTCTCTTGAGACAACATCTCTCGGCATCAGGTTCTTAAGCTCCGGATACTTTTCCTCCATAAAATACCACGGTGCACCGTCTCTCAAAATATACAGCCGTCCGCCCTCGCCTCTTGCGGCCTCCGTCACAAGGCACCGCTTTCCCGAAATTCCGATCGTAGTCGGATGATACTGAAGCATTTCCAGATTCGAGAGCGTCACACCCTGTGCAAACACGGTTGCCGTCACGTCCCCGCTGTTTTGCACCGTTCCGGTTGTCATCCCGGGAAAGATGCCATTCATCCCTCCGCTTGCAAGTATGACCATTCCCGAAAAATCATAGAGCTCCCCCGAATAGGTATCCCTGATACGCACTCCCTTGCAGCTCTTTTTTCCGTTCTCCCCGTCAACGAGCAGCCGGATAAACTCATGGTGCGGATACCTCTCGATCACTCCTGCCGCCTCATACTTGCGTGCCTCGTCGATCAGCGCCGAGACGATCATTTTACCCGTGCTGCTCTTGGCGTATGCGGTACGCTTTTTCTTCTGTCCGCCAAAATTCCGAAGAATCAGCCTGCCCTGCTCCATATGAAACGGAACGCCGAGCGCTGTCAGCCACCTCACGATATCCGGTGCATGCTTTGTAAGACCGTAGACCGCATCTGCATCCGCCAGCTGCCCGCCTCCCGTCATCGTATCCTTGTAATGTTCCCAAAACGTATCCTGCTGTCCCATCGTATCGAGCGCCGCATTGATGCCGCCCTCGGCAAGAACCGACTGTGCCCGTTCCGAGTGCTGCAAGGATATGAGATTACAGCCAACGCCGCCTCGTGCCAGCGTGATTGCAGCGGAAAGCCCCGCCAACCCCGCTCCGATGATATTGATTCTCTCCATATGATTACCTCATCCGGGATATGTTTCTGTCCCCGCAGTCAACGATACTGCCCAAAAGAAAGGGCGTTCTCTTACACCGCATTCCACCGCAGATAGTAAATAAAAAAGGCAAGCCCGGTAAAAATCAAAAGTACGGACAGGATAAGCAGAATATCCCCCGCATATTCCTTCAGGCTCCTGATTCCAAGTGCGATCAGCATCGGCTTCACATTCGTGATGACATGGACTGCGACGGATGCCACGAGAAAAAGCTGCATCGCAAGCTGTACTCCGCCAAAATCCTTCAGCCGGTACGCGCCCTCATTTTTCCCGAGGAAAAGTGCGACGTGAAACAGCATGAACATAAAGATCGCAAAACCGCTGACGCGTCTTGCCCAGAATAATTTATTTCCCTTAAAATACAATACTCCGGATTTTTTGCACGCACGAATCGTATCTGCGGTCAGCTTCACACCGACTGCGGCATGAAGTAAAAGCAGCGCCGCCAGAATCCACGAAAGTGCGGACAAAAGAGGCGACCCGCCCGGCATAATTCCCATCAACTGAAAGCCTCCGGTAACTGCATGAACAAAAAAGAGTACCACAATCCCCATGCTCAAAGCGGCATTCCATTTTCTCATTGTCGGCGCTCCTTTCTACTTGTATAATCGGCGCTCTGTCATCCTTCCCTACCGCTCCACTGTCAGGAATTCCGTGTCCGTATTCCGATACAGTGTCCGGGCATCGTAGGCATCGGCTGCTTCCTTTGACATAATAATGATGTCATATTTCCCTGCCTCCGCTTTGGACAGAAGGAGAATGCCGTCCTCCTGTCTGACCGTCATCTGATGCTCCGGCAGCCTTGACTGAAAGCTCCTCGCCATCTCAAGCCCCTGCACATCGCCCTTCGCGACTATGCAGCTGATATCCTCAAAGATGTAGGAAACCTCTCTTCCCTCAAAAAAATCAATCCAAGTCTCCAGCTTCTCCGTATCCGTATGCCGCTGCCTGTTGATCAGGACCACATATGCTCCCGAAGGCTGCTCCAATATAAGAGAGGCACTGCTTACCGCATCCGCATCAGAGCCGCCGATCTGCGCCGCAAAGTAATCGGAGCGCAGAAACGGAACTCCGAGAATCAAAAACAGGGATGTAATTACGATCAGTATATGTTTCAGGATTCTCATGCAATTATCCTCCCGGAAATACGGTACATGCCAGTGTACTGACACGTTCATATTCAAACTGACTCCTTGTCTATCGGCTCGATAGCGCATGACAAAAAGCCTCGACAATGCCCTGCGCTGCTGCGGAAATTCCTCAATTCTCTGCCTGCTTCAGCGCATCCTTGACCGCTTCCTGAAACTGACCATAGTTGATCGTCGCTCCGGAGATTGCATCAATGCCGTCAAGCTGACCGTTGGCAACAAGCATATTTGCATACTCCTCACAGGCAGCAACTGCCTTTTGCGCCTTATTATAGTAATCCTTGTTGGCAATCGCCCCATCTGCCTTGCCGTAATCCTCACCCTTTAAAGTACCGTCCGGCTCGTAGGTCTGAAACGTGCAGTCCACAATTTGATTATCCTTGATCGTGATGCTCACGACGCCGTAGCCGTTTCCCTCCTCAGAGCCGTCCTCGTTCTCAAAAACCTCGCTCTTTCCCTCATAGGTTCCGTCCGCATAGCTTTTGGAACCGCCGCATCCGGCTGTCAAAGCCGCAAGTGAAAGCAGCATACCGATGATTAACACACTCTTTTTGCTTTTCATGTTCTCACCTTCCTAATCCTCAACACCTTTACGTTGCTGTTCTCTCTGCCGGTACATCTGCCTATACCTCCCACAGCGCCGGCAGTGTGCTAATTCAGCTTCATATGTCCCGTAAAATTCTCATTGATTCTCTCATGATCCAGGCGGCCGTTCCTGAGAACCAGCGTTCTCTGTGCAACCTCCGCAACCTCCGGATCGTGTGTCACGACAATCAGCGTCGTGCCTTCCTCGTGAAGCTTACGGAACAGCTCAACTACGATCTCCTCATTCGCCTCGTCCAGATTACCGGTCGGCTCATCCGCCAGAATAATCTCCGGATAGTTGATCAGCGCTCTTGCAACGCACACTCTCTGCTGCTCGCCGCCGGAGAGCTGGCTCGGCAGATGTCTTGCTCGGTCTGCAAGTCCGACCCTTTCCAGTGCCTCCATCGCTTCCTTCTCATCCGGAACACTGTGATAATACTGTGCCACCATGACATTTTCCAGCGCCGTTAAATAGCTCACCAGATGGAACTGCTGAAAGATCAGACCGATCTTATCTCTCCTTATCGTCGTCAGATTTTTGGCGCTCTCCTTTGCGATATCCACACCGTCCAGAAGAACCTCGCCTTCGGTCGGCTTATCCATGCAGCCGATAATGTTCATCATTGTGCTCTTGCCGGAGCCCGAAGGACCCATGATTGCGACCCACTCTCCCTTTTCGACCTTTAAACTGACATGGTCGAGTGCATGAAGATCTCCGTATATTTTTGATACATTTTTTAACTCTAAAAGACTCATCGTTATTCTCCTTTTAATACAAGTGCCGGATCGACATTCGTCGCACTGCGAATCGGCATCAGACATGCAATACCGGTGACAATGACAGAAACGATTACCGTGACAGGCAACAGAACGAACCGGAACGAAATGGAGCTGTTGAACACACTGACGCTCACTGCCTGTGCAAAGACAAATCCGAGCACGGAACCGAGAATGCCTCCGATGCCGCCGAGCATCAGCCCCTCTCCCATAAACTCCATAATGATGCTGCCGTCGGATGCGCCCAGCGCCTTGCGAAGCCCAATCTCTTTTCGGCGTTCCGCAACGACCGCCGTCATCGTCGTCGCCACACAGATCATCGTCAGTGCAAGCACAACGATCGTCACCAGCAAAACGAGCGCCTGAAGCTTGCTCAGCACGGTCGTCTCAGACTGCGTCACCCTCTTTACCAACCTGGCATGGATGCCCGCAACGTCCTCACTGATCTGCTCTGCGTACTGTGACAGACGATCGGATGTCGTCTGGACGCTCAGTTCGCATACATCAAGTGAAATATCCTTATCCGTCAGCTTCTGCATATCCTCCAGGGACATATACACATAGTCCTCCTCGGAGCCGCCCGTATCGAGAATGCCGACAACCGTGAAATCCAGCGTGTTGTCCCAAACGACCTCCTCCGCATCGCCCAGCTGCCCCTCCGGTGTATAAGCCACGGTCACCGCATCTCCCTCACGGAGACGGAACGTCTCAGCCACCGATGCACCGACCATGATCTCGCCGCCCGCCTGCGGCCATCTGCCCGAAACCGCCCAGAAAGGACTTGTCTTCTTGGCTCCTTCCATTTCCGTCGCCGCCGCCATGACGACTCTCTCATGGATGCGGACGGATTCATAATGATACGGCGCAACTCCGACCAGCTCATCGTCCCGGATATAGGAAAGTCCCTGCTCCACATCCGCCAAAGTAAAATCCTCATCCTCCGCCGTAAAGATCATGTTCGCTCCGTAGCTTCTAAACTGCGCGCCCATCTGGCGCGGCACATCATAATAGATCGTCACAAGCCCGGACAAAATCGTCGCTCCGATCATGATCGCAAGAAGTGCAACCAGCATCCTCGACCGCCTTCGCATCAGGGATGCCGTAATCATCCGGAAATACATTTTTCTCTTTTTCATATCCATCTCCTACCTTCCATGCAGAACCTCTGCCGGGCGAAGCTTAAGGAGCATCCGGATTGCCGGAATACTTCCTGCCAGCGTCACGAGAATCACTAATACAACGACGATCGGAATGACCATCGGGCGCATCGTGATCGCAGAGCCGAACACGGAATGTCCGATAATCTGGGCAAAGCCTGTTCCGGCAAAAAATCCCGCAACACCGCCGACAATCGCCGTGATCACGATCTCCGTCAGTACCAGTCCGGTAATCGAACCGTTTTGTGCACCGATCGCCTTCATCAGTCCGATTTCGCTGCTTCGCTCCATCACGCTCGCTGTCACGAGATTGCAGATACCAAGCGCCGCGCCTACAAGACTGAGTATCGTGATCAAAATCATCAAAAGCTTTGTCTTTTCCAGAATTTCACCCTCGGAATCCGCCACCTGACGCACGGCGGATGCGACCGAATCGGTGATAACCTCCTGAATCTGGTAGCAGATCGAGCTCACATATGCGGTACAGTACCAAGTCTCATACTGCTTTACCGTCAGTGCCCCCGGATCCTTTGCCGCCTTTTCCGACAGCTCATTATCCGGAGTCGTCAGTGCGCTGACCTCAATACTGTCAATCAGCCCCTCGAGCCCCGCCAAAGCCTGTGCGGTGTCAAGAGGAACAAAAATCCGATCATCCTCATCGCCGCCGGCATCAAAAATGCCGCTCACGGTCAGCTCCTTCTCACCTGCCTGTCCGGTGAGATGAATCACATCTCCGACCTGCAAATCCTCCTCCTCGGCGAGAGTGCTGCCGACCATCGCCACATCGTTGTTTTCACCTGACTGCTCATCGAGCCAGTCACCGTCTGTAATCTCCCACCAGCTCCTGAGATTGACGATACCGGCATCGAGCGTCTCTCCGGTCGGAAGCTCCATATGATGGTTGAACCAGCTTCCGGTCACCGTCACATCCTTTCCGTCCGAAAGTGCTGCCGTCGTCGTCACAAACGGAGCGTAGTCAACGATATTGAATGCCCAGAAGATCGTCTTGATCTTACCGAGCTCATTTTCCTGCAAGTAAAAGCCGGAGGATTCTCCTCCCTCTATGTCATATAAATCGTTGATGACCGATGAGTCCTTCGGAACGACCGTAATGTTTGCTCCGTAGGTCTTTAACTCCTGATTGACCTTATCGCCGACATCCATCATAACCGCCAGCATCGCCGTTGCGAGGGAAGCGCCGAGGGCAATCGTGAATGCAATCATCAGCATCTTCTTCCACTGCCTGAGCAGTGCTCCTTTAATCATTCTGAAAAACATGCAAACGTACCTCCTATTTAAACTCGGACTCGTATTCCAGCAGTCCTTCCACAGGTACAATAATATTACCGTTCATAATACTGTAACTGATCACGATCGGATTGCAGCCTCCCTTGAAACCGATCGTATTGATATTCATGACGACATCGCAAAGCTTGCACACAACCTGACCATCCTTTTCGTAATAACCCGTCTCCCCACAGATATCGCAGGCATCAAGCCCGATTCCGTAGGCGGAGGAATTCGGTTTCTTTATGACGATAAATCGAATCTGCGTGCCCGACTCCGTCACATACCCGAACCGGTGCAGATGCCCGTCGGAGACCTGTTCGAACGACACATAGACGTTGCCGTCCTTCACTACCGCATCCTCCACAGGGGAGAGCTCGACCTCCCGGTTATCGATCGCTTTTACAACCGTCATATTCATCAGACAGAGAAACAGGGTTATGATCGCAGTCGTCGCCCATCTCCTTGTGTTTCTCCACTTTGCGCGTATCTTTCTATGTTCAGCCGGATTGGAGTAAGGTTCTTTCACCCGGAAGCTCCTCATCCAGAGAATAATCGGAATGATGACCGCCAAAATCATCGCCGCGTAGATAAAGCTGTCACTGTGGTTGGACGAAAATTTTGCGATACTGAACAAAACATGGTTGGAAACGATCATCCTCTTTGCAAGCATAATCTGTAATCCGACCGTGATCTGACGAACTGCGTTCACCAGAAGAACAAGCTTTAAAAGCAGTCCGCTCTGTGCCGCCTTCATACGTTCAGAGCCCTGATAGATCGCCAGTCCGACAATAAATACAAGAATGATTCCCAAAAGGTAGCCGATCAGTTTATATAAAAAGTCGGTGGATAATACCGTCTGTTCCGTCACAAGGAAGGAATATGGGTACGCCCAGACATCCGGCAGTGCGTACAAAAGCACGGTAAATGCCAGTACCCCCAACGCCGCCTCTGAAAGCACCTCTCCCGCTTTCTTTGTCCTGCTTCTCACTCCGTTTATCGTAAACAGAAGGAAAAGCACAAACGCAATCAGCGCAAGAGAAAAAATCCGCAGGTTCCATCTGCCCGTGTCAATTTTACTCGTCGCATTTTTCATGATGGACATAACGATCGATGCGGCAAGACCGGCAACAATTCCGATCAGTGTCACACGCTTTCCTCTTTTGTCAAAATTTGTTTTTGAATAGGAAAGTATCAGCCCAAGCATAATGGAAGCTGAAAGCAGCCCTTCCGTAGTTTTTATCAGATATGTCAGCATGCAGCATGCCTCCTCGTTTTAATCCGTCTATGCCGCCAAAGGGTTCCTTTTCCATGACCCGAAACGGCATTTTTTGCTCGTTTTGCTTCTTTGTTACGGTTCACTCGGTGACCGATAATGCTTCTTTTCCGTAAACGCATGAATAGCACCATGCAGTTCCCTCCAAAAAAGGGAACTGACATGGTGCATCCAATGGTGCAATCCTATAAAACTGAATCTTACCACTCCTGTGGTGTGTACTCCCAACCGTCATAGTTTACAACAAGGTTTCCGTTAGCGAAGTACTCATCAAAGGTTCCGCCTGGGCCTGTCTCAGCATCTGTGTGAAGCAGGTATCCATTCTCCTCCGGGCTGTGGATCGTAATCTGTAAGCTGTATGTATCTGCGTTCGGAAGTGCAATGTTTGCTCCGTAGTGAGGACCGTCAGAAGCACTCATCTCCATGAAGGTTCCCTCAGCTGCCGTACTTCCGTCAGAGCCAGTTACCTTGTAATCTACTGTCAGATACGGAACCCAGTCACCTACACCAAAACCAAGGTTATTGGAAAGAGCTGAGATATCAGCCTCAAGGTGAATATCAAATCCGTCTGTAGACTCGTTTCCGTTGCTCATCGGAACCGGCTGGAAGTATACGGCAGATACGTTTAAGAAACCAACTTCCTCATCCTCGAAAATCGGATACTCTGTGAAGCCTGCTTCCTCTCCCGGTGCTACGGCTGCATCTGTTGTTGTCTCTGCGGTAACCTCTTCCGTGTCAACGGACGCTTCCTCTGTGTCACCTGCATTGTTTGTAGATGCGCTGTTTCCGCATCCTGCAACTGCAAAAGAAGCAACAAGAGCTGTCGTTAATAAAGTTGCAATGGTTCTCTTTTTCATGTTTCTCCTCCTTATAAAATTGAAATCAAGAATGTATGATTCCAGTGCAAAAAGCCATTTATTTTGCACTGAAGCTATGTATATGAAAGGCATCCTCCGTAATGGTCAGATCCTTACACATCAATCATCAAGTCTATGCATACTCATGCATAAACATTAAGCGGTGGCCGCTTCCTTCTCTGCCTCCTCGCGAAGCTTTTTGTTTCGCTTAAGCTGCAGGGCAAATACGACAATCGTGATCGCAAGCAGAATAAGCTGCGGAACGACCGTCTGCACGCATGGGTAAATACCGAGAATCTCCAAAATGGAGTTGGACGGAATCCATGCCACCCATGCAGGCGAGGACATCGTAATCACATCGCCCTCAATGAGCTCTTTAATGCCGGAGCCTAAGAACGCAATCGACATAATAAACATCAAAATACTCGTTCCGAGGAAAAACGGCTTGAGCGGAATCCTAAGGCTCATGACACGGATTGCAACAAATACAAACACCAGACAGATACATCCTACAATAAAGCCCGCCCATACCATGTTAATGTTGTCTCCGGCAAGCATCGGCTGGTAGAAGAGGATGACCTCGGCACCTTCACGATATACGGCAAGGAACGCCGTGAACGCCAGTGCAAACGAGCTGCCCTTTTCGGAAGAGCTCTTAACCTTGCTCTTGATATATGCGCTCCACGCCTCGGATTCGGACTTGGATACCATCCAGTTGCTGACCCAGTAGAGGACGACTACTGCAATCAAAGCCGTCACGCCCTCGATCACCTCCTGTGATGCACTGTTTGCCAGCTTGAGCATATTGAGTGCCCATGCAGAAACGAAGCTGAGCACAATTCCGAGAACCGATCCTACATATACAGGGCGAACCTGTTTTTTCTTATCTTCCTCCGAATTACCGGTCTTGAGCAGGTAAGCAATGATAGCGCCGACTACAAGAATTGCCTCGAAGCCCTCGCGGAGAATAATCGTAAAGCAGGCGATAAATGCAGCGACCGCAGCCGACCTGCCTCCGGAGGATGTACCCTGGCTGCTCTCCTGGGTGCTGTCATCTCCCGATGTTCCGTCCAATATATTGGCATCCTCGCGAAGCATGCTTCGCAAGGTATCTACCTCTGCGTTAAATTCCTCTGTAGAACCACCGTTTTTGGTCACCGACTTGCAGGCGGAAAACTGCAGCTCCATCTGTGATTTTCTGGCTCCGGAAATGTATCCCATTGCGACACGTTCAAATCCTGTCGTCTCATAGTAACCGTAATAGGCATCATTGATGCAGTTATAGGCACCCTTTGCATCACCGCTCTCATAGGTTTCCTTTGCCGTTTTCAAAACCTCTGCCATCGCATCGGTAACATCATTCCATGTCAAGGTATCAAGACCGCAGGCTTCCTTGTACTCCGACCATGTAGCATAGTAGTTCTCTGCAAAAAGCTCGGTCGCAAGTGTATCGCCCTCCTCTGCAGCATCCGAACCGTTTCCGGTTGTCCCGTCCAGTATATTGGCATCCTGACGGAGCATAGACTTGAGCTGCTCAACCTGCTGCTTAAAATCATCGGTTGATCCGCCCTTTTTTGCCACCGACTTGCAGGCGGAGAACTGTAATTCCATCTCGGATTTTCTTGCGCCGGAAATATATCCCATTGCCACGCGTTCAAACCCTGTCGTCTCGTAATAGCCGTAATAGGCATCATTGATGCCGTTATAGGCGCCCTTTGCGTCGCCGCCCTCGTATGTACTCACTGCCTGATCGAGAACCGCATCCATCGCATCCACAACATGATTCCATGTCGCTCCTTCGAGCCCGGTTCCGGCAACATATTCATCCCATGTAGAGTAATATGCCTCCTCCGCACGCGCCGCAAGCGGAAGAAGAAGGGAAAGACTCATTACAAGCAGCAATACTGCCATGCGTCTTCTTTGATTTGTCATTTTATTTTCTGTCAAAAGCATCATATTTCAGGACTTCCTATCTGACTTTATTTTTTATTTCATCAAATTAAATTGCTTGAATTACCTGTTTTTTGTCGTTCTTTTTTATTTTTGCTTTTTCCTTTGAATTTTCCCGGAAATTTAAGAATCAAGGCTCTGATATTGTGGTTGGTTTCCGTTGACTTCTTTTAGTTGAATCAATCATTTGTTGCACCAGCCAAATCTAGGTTAGTTCTAACTAACGGTAGGTATTATAACTATAATTCGGAGCAAAAAGTATTCTAAAATTTACCTTATATCTGCCAGATAATAGTCTGATATTGACTTTATTTTGATTTTCGTGATATGATAATCGCAAATACCATAGTACGGGTATATTTTTTGAAAAATGTTTGGAAAAGAGGTGCCGGGCGAATATGACCAAAGAACAGTGGAATGCGATCAAGAACAGAGATAAACGGTATGATGATTTGTTTTTTTACGGTCTGAAAACGACAAAGCATGTCTGCCGTCCGTCCTGCCCGTCACGGCTTTGCAATCCGAAGAACGTCGTCATTTTTGACAGTCTGGAGGATGCTGTCAAAAAGGGCTATACCCCGTGCCTGAAATGCCGTCCCGAAAAAGGGAACTGGCAGGGAAGCAAGGCGGAGCTGGCAGAATCCGCAAAGGAGCTTATGAGGGCAGATTACCGGGAAAAATTTTCATTAAAGGAGATTGCGGGAAAGCTCTATGTCAATGAGAGTTATCTGCTTCGCACGTTTAAGGAGGTAACCGGTCAGACGATGCTGGAATTTTACAACCACACCCGCTGCAGCGCCGCAAAAGAGCTGCTGACACGCAACGAATTGTCGATTTCCTATATCAGCGACTGCGTCGGATATGCCTCACCGTCCCACTTTACCCGCATATTTCGGGAGATTTACGGCTGTACCCCGTCAAAGTACCGCAAGGATTATATCCGGAGTCTCGGGTGAGGGGTCTGCAAAATAACTCCGTTTTTACAACGCAAAAATCAGATCAGCAGCTCTGTTACAAACCAATGATCTTTTATGGAATACAATACCTTTCCGCCATTTTTCCGGACGATTTCATTCACATTACTGCTGCCCAATCCATGATTCACCGGATCCGGTTTGTCTGTTGTTAATTCCGTAGTGCCTTCCATATTCTCTTCCGAATTACATCTGTTACAAATTTTAAAATATATTTTCTTTTGATATTGCTCAATATTTAGCTTAATTATCCGGTCCTTTCCTTCCAGCTTCTCGCAGGCCTCTACTGCATTGAGCAAAATATTATAGAAACAGATACTGATGTCAAATACCTTTTCTTCATCTTCAATATACATTTTCCCCTTTACATGAAACTCAATGTTTTCCCAATCCATCCTGATTTTCAAATCATTGATAATCGCATCGATCGTACTATTCCCGGTAAAATGATGCGTCTGATTTCTTTGTGTCACCTTCTCCACCTCATCGATGTAAGACAGGATACCCTCAAAATCTTTCTTTTCCGCCAGATCATGCATAATAATCATATGCGCACGGATATCATGCCGGAATTTTCTTAAATCCTCATCTCTTTTTACGATGTAGTCAAGATACTGCTGCTGACTTTTGGTCAGGTAATCGTATACGCTTTGCTCTTCCTGCAGCTTTTGATTTTTCCAGATAGCCTGTCCCTGCCATACAATCGTCACAAGATATATGACAGTAATACACACAAAGGAAATCCCCGATACGAGCATTCTCTGCTGCATATTACGGTTATTAACTGCCATCAGTACATGGACTGCCAATCCTATAACACTGCAAACCAAAGCAATCAACAGCGTTATTTTATGTTCTTTTAATAATAAGATTTCCATTTTACCACGAAACAGAAATCGTTCTGTCAAATAATATGCCGCCACCAAAGCCGGGAACAACAGCAGACATAATATTCTGGCTCCGCTCCCATTTACGGCAATCACATCATAGCCCCTCGCCAATGACATAATATATACCAGGAAGCCATAACACAGAGTTTCGGTCAAAGCAATAAAAAGAAAAAAGACATAGCTGCCTTTCCTGTTCTCTCTCCGGGTAAACAACGGAAACAGCAATCCTGCCAATAAAGAGAGATTAAAATCCTCCATATGAAGAACGGTCTGCCAAATCAGCTGCCCTGCTGATACCGTAATTAAAAAGAGCACCAAAGCTCCGCGGTATTTTAATTTCAGCTTTTTTATCAACAGAAAACAGAGTACATAGCTAACCGTTTCCACCAGAAAACAAATCACATTCTCCGCAAAAATACTCAATTTCTATTCCTCATACTTTCCAAAACAAACTGTGTGTATTTTTCCTGAACATCACTTTTATATTTTCTTCCGATAGGAATTTCTTCGTTCAACTCCGAGATAATTATCATTGCTCCTTTCAGTCGGATATGTTCCAGATTCACCATAAAAGATTTATGTACGCGAATAACAGGCATATCGCATAGCTTCTCTTCCCAATCACCGATCTTGCCTGTCACTACAAACCTTTTCCCTCTTGCATGAACCTCTATATAGCTGGCATGGCCTTCAATGAAGTATAAATCACTCAGCCTTACATATGTATCCTCCTCAAATTTTTTAAAAGGAATAAAAACATCCTTCTTTAATTCACTTAACGCACATCGAATATATTTTTCAATCTCTTTTTCATCGATCGGTTTTCTGACAAACCCCATCGTTTTCACGCTGAAGGTATCCCAGACCAATTCCTCATGAGTGGAAATAAAAACAATTCGCCATACATAATCGCTGTGAAGAATATTTTGCATCACAGTAATTCCATCCACTCCGCCCAGCTCGATATCCAAAAACAAAAGGTCGAGAACATCCCCTCGGTAGTTCATAACCTCGTCTCCTGAATGCATCATCACAAACTGAAAATTGTCGGATATTTTTTCCAGACAGTTTTCACAGGAAAACTTTATTTTTTTGGCAAAAAATTCCTCATCATCACAGATTCCTATTGTAATTTTTCTTCTGTTCAAGCCCCTATCCCCTTTCACTGTTTTTAAAGAAAAATCCCCTGAAAGTATTATAAACAACCTCTTCCCGGAAATCAACAAGAATGAGTCGGGCAATTCGAATGCTGCAATGCAAAAAACCTCCATAACAGCAGTGATGGTATATCGACTGCTTTACGGAGGCATTAACATTTATCCGTATCAGATTTAATTACAAAATTTCCTTTTATCAGCTGCACAAATATGAGAAATGAGCAGGAATGCAACAATCAACATACAGGTAACTGCTCCGCTTTTAGAGAAACTGTAATCTTGATTGATGAGTGCGGAGGCAACGTCCACGCCCACCAGCTTCAAAGGCAGATAGTCTCTCACATCCGGTAACAGATTGAGCAGAAATAAAACTCCCACACATCCTGCAATCAACAGCAGGCTGATATATCCTCCCCTGCAAAGAATATTGGAAAATATGATGAGGGAAATCAAAAAAACTCCAAAAATCCAACTGCCCAGGAGTAATATGGCAACTCCCTCCAAATTTATTTCGGAAAAAAGAATCCTTGTGTATATTGCACAAGAGAGAAAGCTGACGGCAAGAGCTGCTGTCCAATAAAATACGAGAGCAATAAATTTAGCATGGATTACGGCTTTCATCGATAACCCTTTCGACATAGGGATGATCAAGCTGCCTTTTGTCAGCTCCTGACTTAAGACATTGCCAAAAACGATCACAAAAATAATCACTCCCAGCTGAGACAGGTTTTTAAAAAATTGTGCAAAAGCGTCCAGATAGGTAGGGTCTGCCATTTGAATGGTAATTGAGTCCTTTGTAAGCCTGCTTATCACCTCAGGGGCATATTTTGCTCCAATGGGGCTTATAATACCCAGCAAGAAAAAAAGAATGCAGATGATCACAGCTTTCATTGTCATGAGCTGTTCCCATAATTCTTTTTTCAGATAAGCAAAAAATCCTGTCATTTTATCACCTCCATATAGATATCCTCCAACGTCTTTTCCTCCTTCCGGATACTGTTTACGTTACACCCCTTTTCACCTATCCACTTGAATAAATCCTTCACTTTTTTCTCGTTTTCAACCTGAATAATCACATCATTATTCTCAACCTGAACATCCCTGCAGAGCTCTGTCTTTTTGGCTTCTTCGAGCAGTCTGTTCCTGTCCTCCTCTTCTTCGCAACTGATTCTGACCTTCACATCTCCCGAAATCCGGGTAAGCTCCTGCGTTGTTCCGTAACGGACGATCTTCCCGTTTTCAATAATTCCGATATAATCACATATCCTTTGTACATCAGACAAAATATGTGTCGAGAAAATCACAGCAGTCCGCTCTTTCGCCTTTTTCAAAAGATCCAGGATCTCTCTTCTTCCAATCGGATCAAGCGCCGATGTCGGCTCGTCACAAATGATAAGCTCCGGATCACTCAACAGTGCCTGCGCAACGCCCAGGCGCTGCTTCATACCTCTGGAGAATCCCCTGATTTTTCTATCCTTATCCTTCTCCAGACCTACAAGCTTTAACAGCTCCTCTGCTTTCTCTTTACACTCTCTGCGGCGTATATTACTAATCTCACCGCAGAACATCATGTATTGCATCGGTGTATAAAAATCATAGAACTCCGGAACATCCGGGAGATATCCGATCCTTCCGGCATTGTGCTTTGTCTTTGCAATATCCTCTCCGTCAAAAAGGATCGAACCCGTATCCGGCTGCAGGAAATCCAGAATCATTTTCATTGTGGTTGTTTTCCCTGCACCGTTTCGTCCTACGAATCCGAAAACGGAATTTCGATATACACAGAAGGAGAGATTGTCAATGACCTTTTTTTTCTTAAAAGCCTTGCTCAAATTTTTTACTGCAAGAATTTCCTTCATTGCTGGTTTCCATCTCCTTTTCCAAATAGGAAGTATACAATCGGTCCCAGTATCTGGACAAATATTACAATGACCGCCCAAACTGTTTTATTGCCGTTTCGGCATCCGTGGGTTTTGAAAATGCTGATTAATGCAAGCACTGCCAAAACAATTTCAACCAAAACAACCGGTGCCAGCACCAATAATAATTCGCTCATATTCATCATAAAAAGCTTCCTCCTTTCTCTCTGATCCGTCTTCGCATTTCACATATTCAGTTTTTTCTTAGCAAATTTCTTGGATAACGTATATATACTTATTCCAACAAGACTCCATATTATACTAACAATACCATAAAATATACTTTTATGCAATTCAAACACCAGTGCCGGACACAAAGGTATGAAAGCCAGTGCCAAACAGCTTAACATCTGCAATGGCATCGAAATGCTCTGTTTTACGGCAGAAACCGGATTGATCCACTCGAAATTTCCAAACAGGATATCCAGCAGGATTCCAACGGTACCTACCGTCGAGGCAAACAACAGCGACAAACAAATCAGGAACAGAGCGTTTGCCAGACTGATTCTTCTATGAACAGCCAATCCGGCGGCAAAAGCATCCACCGAAATCAAAGGAAATACGCAGAATATGTAAAGTCTGATTTTTGCGAGCATTAAATCTCTGAATTGAATGGGTTTGCTCTTAAGCAAATCCATTGCCTTCCCTTCCAAAGACAGACTGCAGTAGGTAGGACATGCCATACCGAACATAAAGCAAAAAAACAGCGGAAAGAAAGATTCTATCTCCCTTTCATAACCGCTCTCAAGCAGCAGGCTCACAATCCTCTCTTCCGGTACAAAGCATAATGCTATAAGACCTACGGAAAAAAACAGTACCGGCGCAAGCGTATTGAGCAGATACATTTTAAAGCTAAAAAATGCTCTTCTCTCTTTAAAAAACAGCGCATTGGAAATATCCGCATTCTTTATCTCGTTTTTGATCTTTCTGCCATACACAGCTCTGTGCCCGATTCGGGCAAGCACCTCCGTATAGTCAGACTTCATGACAGATGCCCATGCCGGAAGCAGCAAAACAGCAGCAGCCGTTCCTGTCAGACCAACGACAGGATTTTGAAGAATGCGGAAAATATAATCTGCATTTGCCATATTTCCATAGATAACCCTTGCCCATATTCCCAAAAAGACCGACAGCACACCAAAAACAAGGGCAGCATACCTTTTTGCCCTGTGATAGAGGAACATGAGCACGGCACCTGCCAGAGCCATCCAAACAGATGCGCCGGTCAGCAGGAGCAGACAGGTCAGTAAACAGACAAGCGGCAAATGCATCCTCAAAGCGTACACGACCGAAAAGGAAAAGCCGATCATTACTTGCCATCTCCATGTAACTGCAGTCATACTGATCAGCTTTGAAAGAAGGATTTGAAAATGGTCAACCGGCAGATAGCTGATCATCTGATATTGCTCATAATCATATAAAATGCCGTTTATTCTTACAGCCAGATCATACAAAGAGGCAATCAAAGACAATAGGAATACCACCGTTATAGAAGCCTGTTTCATCACCGCATCACCGGCTTGATTCAGAAAAACAACACCGCTTACCGCTACCAGACAAGAGAGCATACCCATAAAAAGCATTTCTTTTTTCCTGACATTTCTGCCGGGTTTAAAAAAATGGATATTTGACATCTCCATCATCACTAATTTACTAAGCGCCTTCATCCTATTCTCCTAAAAGTAAATGTTCTAAACGTCCATACTTGTAAATTTCCACCAATTGGGAATCAATCACTACCATCCCCTCTTTCAGCATTACGATCTTATCACATATTTTTTCTGCAATATCCAGCATGTGTGAAGAAAAGATAACCGCTGCACCACGCCTCTTTTCTTCCTTTACAATCTGAATCAGTTGATTCACGGTAGCCGGATCCAGACCGGAAAAAGGCTCATCCATCACAATCAGACCGGGCTGGTGAACCATTGCTGCTATAATTAACAATTTTTGTTTCATCCCTTTTGAATAGGACGAAATCACCTGATCGAAAGCATGCTCCAGATTTAATATCGCTGTATACTCTTCAATACGCTTTTCTTTTTCCTCTTTCGGAATGGCGTAAAAGCTGCTTACAAATGCGATATATTGTCTTCCGGTCAAATATGGGTACAATGCCTGATTGTCCGGAATGTAACCCAGCATTTTTTTGCAGGAAATACTATGCTCCTTCAACCGCTGACCACCGATAAAAATCTCTCCGGCATCTACATCCTGCGCTCCTACTACCGAACGAAGGACGGTGCTCTTACCGGCGCCGTTATTGCCAAGCAAGCCGCAGATCTCTCCTGCTTTTACCTCAAATTCCACGTTTTGAAGCGCATGATCCTTTCCGGGATAAGATTTTGATATATTTTTAATTTTCAGCATAAGCAGCCTTCCTGTTCTTTGATGAAAACGGCTCCGAAAACAGCCATTTCCTTTTCTTTTTCCACAGCAGATATTCTTCCCTCGTATTCAAAGCCATTTACCAGATAACAAGCTGCTGCCGGCTTATTATAGTTCATAACAGACGCTGCACATT
>JAFUZE010000050.1 GCA_017476765.1 Lachnospiraceae bacterium | reverse complement strand
CAAGGTACTCGCCGAAGAGAAGATACGTTCGATGGGCAGACGTCTGGAAACACTCTCGCAGACGATCACCGAACTGGAAAAACATCCGACAGCTCCCGCCATGCCGGTCAAAAGACTGCCGCTGCGCCATGTTCTCGCCCTTCCTTTTGACGAGGATACGACGATATCACATTACACGCACCGCATCCTGAGCCTGTTCGTGCAGGCACAGCGCATGGGGCTTTTCGCCTCTTATCCTTCCGGGTTCTTATATGAAAAGAAATCGAAGGAGCTTCTGCGCTATGTGTTTGTGCAGCTCACCGGCACGGTGCCTCATGACCTGACGCTGCCGGAGCCCTACAGACTGTTCACGCTCAAAGCGGCAAACTATTATTATGTGCAGGGGCAGTCTCATCAGATCGAACTCGCCTCCGAGCTCTTCGGGAAACTGCCGGAGGCTGCCGGAGATTGCCTGTTCATCGAGACCGATCTTTTGAAAGACAACGAAGTAAACAAATTTGAACTGCAGCTGCTGCAAATAAGCTGATCACCAGCAAAATTCCAAACTGTTTTTTGGTCATATACGGACGCTCCTGCGTCTCGTATACACTGAAGCACAGATCCTGCAAAGCCTCTCCGTTTTCGAGCTGTCCGTAGGAATAAGCATCGTAATTTCCGGTCTTGTAGGACAGAAATACGAGATTGCAGTCGGCACTTCCCGCAGCTTTATAAATTCTGATATAATACGTTGCGGGCTTTTGGGGCTGCTCCGGATTTTCAACCTCCAGTCTCACAAAATCGTAATCCCCATAATCGGATGCCTGTATTTCAAAGCTTTGCACAGGCGACTTTGCAAAATCCAGAAGTTCAATCCGGTAAACCGCATCATTTTGCTCATACAGCATATTTCTCACCTGAAAGGACAGACGATTGAAATTCCGGTTTACATAAAAGCTCTGTATCCATTCCTCTCCGTCCGAAAGTACATCCGTATCTCCCCACTCGTAAATATACTGATTGACTACCGCATCGTTCGTAATATACGGCTCGTTTACGGCTTTCGGATAGATCGTCAGAACACAGCCACCGCATAATAAGGTCACCAAAACGCCACCAATCCAACCCTGCGCTGACCTATGCCGCAGGCGCTCTCTCATGCGGTCTGCCGGCTTATCCTCCGGGCGTGCGTCCTCCCCGTCTGCCGGCTTATTCTCCCGGCATGCTCTCTCCCCGTCTGTAGGCTCATCCTCCCGGCGTGCGTCCTCCCCGTCTGCCGGCTTATTCTCTTGGCGTACCCTCTCCCCGTCTGCCGGTTCATTCTCTTGGCGTGCCCTCTCCCCGTCTGCCGGTTCATTCTCTTGGCGTGCCCTCTCCCCGTCTGCCGCTTTAAGCTCCGTGCCATAGGCGATGGCACTTCCGACTGCAAACGGAAAGAGCAGCGCAAATGAGAGAATATAAATCGTTCCCGCTTCCCACAGCATATGAAAGAAGAAGGCTCCCGCAATATTCCAAAAGATAACAGCGGTAAACGTTCTTCTGCGCGGTTTCCGATATATCATCAGACAGGTACTGAAAATCAGACAGAGCAGGCAGAACACATAATTGAGCTGCATCAGATATCCGATCAAATCCGCCTTGCCGCCCACCAGATAGAGGTTTGCATCCCGATACAGGTCGCTCACTCCCAGCTCCGAGCGATAGCCGGCTCCGGCATCGGCAAACGTGAGACGAAGCTTACGCAGCATCAAAAGCGCATAGCCCCCGATTCCCTGCTCCTCGATCCGGTTCCGGTAGCTTTCCCAGTTCGCCGCCCTTTTCTCCTCCTGCGTCGCATAGCTCATCGTCGTCTGTTCATCAACGATGCTGTACTCTCCGGTGCCGCCGGCTCCCATGTTGACCCAGTGGATTGCAGGAAAGGCGCTGTCCGAATAATCAAACGGGACAAGCTTTTTCTCTGCCGCACGATATGCGCAAAGGACAAGAAGCATTCCCGCCAGCATACAGCCCGTTCCGGTGAGAATACGCCGCCACTTCCGTTTCTCCCCATCCTCGCTTTGCTCTCTTTTTTCCTTTGGCGGAGCAATCAGCACATACAAAAAGCATGCCGCAATCGTCAAAATGGTCGTCGCACGAAGCTTAACACCGCAGATCATGCACGCCCCGAGCAGAAACGCGCAGACGCAGCTTCCCCAAACCGAGTTGCTTTTTTCCTCACACAAATGAAAGAACAAATACAGGATTACGGCGATAAACGGCATCGCCAGTGTATTGGTGTAATAAAACGGAATCCATAGGATAAACACAGGATTACATACCACGCACAGAAGGGTCAGAAACGCCTGCCTCGTCCCATACAGCTTCTCTGCGAGTGAAACCGTCAGAAAGGCCGCCGCATCCACCGCTGCCATATTTACGATGCCGAGAAGCACATCCGCACCATGATAATTTTCGGCAACCAGTCCTGCTGCCCTTCCTGCCTTCAGCAATCCCGCCGTCAGAAAGAGCACCGGATAGTTGTTCGTGTATCTCGCAAAATAGCCGTCCAGATGTGTCGCCGAAACAGCGCCTGTTTTGCAGAGACTGATCGCCTCATCCAGCACCTTAAGCGCATCATACCGGAGCCGGATTTTCATCGTAAGGAGAAACAAAAGCTGCACTGCGAGAAACAAAACTGACAGCACCGCCATACAAATATGCATGCTTCGCACGTCCCATCTCTCCGGCACATGCCATAAGATCACCAAAAGCTGAGCCGCAAGCACAAGCCCTGCCGACATAAACAGGATCTTTTGCCCCATGCTCAGCGCTTCGTTTAAAAAGGGCATGCTGCCATATTCGGTAAATGCACATACAAAAACATAAAGAAACATCCCAAGTAAAATTACAAGGGACGTTGTGTAGAGCATTTCTTTACTTTTTTTCAAAATAAAAGATTTTTCTTTCATGGATTGCTTTTCTTTCATGGATTATTTGCTTTTAAAGATTTTCGTTTTAAAGGCTATTTCCTTTTAAAGTTTTTTGTTTTAAAGATTTTTTTAAGTTTTCCCTTTTAAAGCTTCTTTTAGGTTTCTTTTGCTTTGCACAAGCTGTATAAAGCTTACCCGAAAAGGGAAAAAATATTCCCGCTGATATTTACCGCTGCATGAAGCAAAATACACGCCTTCAAATTGTGGTATCTATGGTAAATCAGTCCGAGGCACAGTCCCAATACAAACGCATAACAAAACTGCACCACATTCATATGATAGAGTCCGAACAGCACCGCCTGCATCAGATTGACGAACGCAAACGGAAGACTCCCATCCAAAAGCGCCATCGTCACCCCCCGGAAGATCAATTCCTCTCCGACCGGTGCAATGAGTCCGGTCAGCATGAGCGGCAGAAGTCCTTTCCCGATCTCCATGCTGTCAAGCAAGGCTTCGTAATCGCTTTGCACCTGTGGAAACAGCGGGAGTAGCAGACTCAGCAGCACACTGATAACGATCTGGAGCAGCACGCCCGCACAAATGAGCTCAAACCAATCCTTCGCACGAAGCTTTTGGGGAGCAAGCTCCAGCGAGGATGTCCCTCTCACCTTCCGGAACCACAGGAAAAACACGGCCACATACGTCACATGCATACAGGCCGTAGCTGTGATTGTCAGCGTCCCCACCGACTGCTCATAAATCGTCAGCGCATCAATTCCCGTTTCCTTCTGATTGTACAGTCCCCAAAATACAATGCACAAACCTACCGTAAAGGATACGGCATACATAATGCCAAGCGCAACGATAAACGGAAGAAATCCGGGTAACACTTTTTTCCAGCTGCTCATAGCGACACTTCCTCACTTATTTCTTCTTGGGCACAGTCAGCTTTGGTATATCATAATACCAATCAATGCGCATTGAGAAAACGAATTCCGACAAAAATAAGAATGACAAGCAGGATCGTGAACAATACCTTGTATATTGAAATCGGTGTCTTTCCTGAAATCTTGCCGGTCTGCCCGTTCACCATAAACTGATACACCTTATCCTGATACTTAAAATTGGAAATCCAGACCGGCAGAAGCAGGTATTTGTATGTAATTTCCGAATACTTTGTCGTAAGGTTGACATTCTGCACACGGTCGGCATCCTTCTCACGGCGAATCTTACTTGACACCTCATTTTCCAGCTTGCGCCGAATCGTTCCCTTTGCCTTCTCCCATGCCGATTCCAGACCGATGCTGTAGCGCTCCGCCGCAAAGCCTGCAAGATACTCCGGCTTATAGCTCTTGTTGTCCTCCGTCCGGAAGGGTTCCAGACCTTGCAGCATCGACCTGTCATGGGTTGTCGATGCCAGCACAAGCTCATCGTCTATAAATTGCTCGTAATGACCTCGTGTGTTGAACCAGTCGGTCTGCACTTCCTCCTTGCCATCCCTGTTCACCCTGCGGTCCTTGCCGTAGCGTGCCGTATAGTCGGAGCTGGTCTGTGCATCAAAAGTCCAGTACGGGAAATAAACGCCCTTGAAGGCTCCCGCCTTTGCGCTTTCCTTCGCCAGCTTCGGACAGAACCATTTTTTTCGAATCCACTTGGTGAAATAAGCGGATGCCTCCTGATCACTGACCTTGAACGGGACAACGCCTCCCGGTGCCATCGTATCCTTGTCGTTTGCTTCCATGACCTGATTCGAACCGCAGAACGGACATACGGACGCAATTTCAAGTGCATCGTAAATGCTCTCCGCACTGCACGCTTTACAGATCACAGTCTTTTTGCTGACTCCCCAGTCACAATTCTCCCTCTTGGATGCGGAAGCAAAATCCAGCTCCTGTGCGCCGGTCTCCTGCTGTCTCTCATACCTAATGCTCTCTGTATGTCCGCAGAACGGGCAGAGAAGCCCGCCCGTCTTCGGATCAAATTCCATAATACCTGCACAATCCGGACACTTTTTGTCCGTCTCTTCCATTGTAGCAACGATATTAGGCTCTTCGTAATCGCCCATGTAACACCCTCCTCATAGCTTACACGCTATGTTACTGAATATCGTTCTCGTCAAAAATATCGCCGCATTCCGGACAGAACTTCGGAGGGTTCTTCGGATCCTCCGGCTCCCAGCCACATTTATCGCACTTGTATAAAGGGGCACCTGCCGGCTTTGGCGAGCCGCAGTTCGAGCAGAATTTGCCTTTATTTACCGCGCCGCAGCTGCACGTCCAGCCGCTTGTCTCCTCCGGCTTCTTAGCACCGCACTCCATACAGAAATTGCCTGTATTGCCGCTATGTCCGCAGCTGCACGTCCAGCCGCCTGCTGCCTGCGACGGTGCTTCCATTTTGGCAGCTGTCTGCGCCGGCTGTTGTGGCTGTGGCTGTCCGAAACCGCCGTTTGGCTGCGTCTGGTAAGCGTTCGGCTGCTGTGGCTGATTGGCACCCATGCTAAAGAGCGCCTGCGCATTCATGCCGCCTGCCTGCGATGCCATATTCATACCCGCAAACGCCATCATCGGTCCTGTCGCCGTGTTGGACGCTGCGGACTTCATCGCATCTGCCTGTGCTGCGGTCAGAGTTGCCGCCGCCATATTCGGATTGCGCAGAACCGCATTCCTTTGCAGCTCCTTGATCATCGCTTCGTCCTCTTCGGATGCCTTGATCGTATTGACACCAAAGGATGCGATCCTGATACCGCGAAGCTTTTCCCACTTTTCAGACAATACCTTGTTGAGAGCGTCCGAGAGTTCCATCGTATGTCCCGGAACAGCGCTGTAACGGATTCCCATCTCCGAAATCTGTGCAAACGCAGGCTGCAATGCCGTCAAAAGCTCAGACTTGAGCTGGCTGTCAATTTTATCGCGCGTAAATTCGTCCGTCACGTTGCCGCACACATTCGTGTAAAAGAGAATCGGGTCAACGATCTGATAAGAATATTCGCCGTTGCAGCGGACGGAAATGTCCACATCCAGCCCGATATTGTTATCTACCACACGGAACGGAACCGGATTGGTGGTTCCGTATTTATTTCCTTCAATCAGCTTTGTGTTGAAATAGTACACTCTCTGGTCTTTTCCGGTATCCCCGCCAAACGTAAAACGCCTGCCGATCTGTGCAAACGTGTTCTTGATATTCTCGCTTAAGTTCCCGCACAGCAGACTCGGTTCCGAGGACGAGTCATACACAAATTCCGCTGCTTCCGCACAGATCTCCGTAACCTTGCCCTGATCGACAATGATCATACACTGTCCTTCATTTACTACGACAACGGAACCGTTTGTAATCAGATTATCATTTCCGTTATTTGTCGTTCCGAATTTGCTCTTTGTTCTCTTTTGCCCCTTCTTTACGAGTACATTACTCTCCATTGCGTCACAGTAGATAAACTCCTTCCACTGGTCTGCCGCTACCCCTTTGACTGATCCTGCAATCGCTTTAATTAAACCCATCTTGTTTCTCCTTCCGTTTTTCTACTCCATAAGTATTCGAACAGTTTGTGATGTATGCAGAACATACTCGGTGCATACACAAACAGTATACCTTGTTTTGGTTATTTTGTCCATATGAAATGGCGTGCGCCAAGTGCTCATCTGAGGTGCGACGAAGGTTCACCTGAGGGGATGTCAAAAGCTTACTTTGGGTATGTTAAGAGCGCAGTTAGGGGCTCACTATATGGCGCCAAAAAGCTCACTTTCGGCACGTTAAGAGCACCGTTAAGAGTTCACTATATGTGCGCCAAGAGCTCATCCGGGCGCCCGATGATGAGATCAGCATGATTCTCCTCAAGCTCCTGTCTGTCCCGGAACCCCCAGAGGACACCGACCGTAAATGCTCCCGCACCCTTTCCGGTCTGCATATCTGTGTTTGTGTCGCCGACATAGGCAAATTGTGAAACCGGGATGCCCATCTTCTCCGCAATCTCATACACACCGTCCGGTGCCGGCTTTCGCTTTAAGCCCTCGCGCTGTCCGACGATGAGGTCAAAGCATTCCGTCCCAAACAGGTACTGTACAACCTCCATCGTCCTTTCATGCGGTTTGTTCGATAGGACGGCAAGGCAAATCCCCCTGCTTTTGAGTTCGCAAAGAAGGGAAACGATTCCGTCATAGGGCTTGACATGGTAGGTACAATATTTGCCAAACAGCTCTCTGTACTCCTTCTCAAAAGCGGAAAACCGAGCAAGCTGTGTATCCCCGCGTCGGAGCAGGCACCGCTCCAATAGTTTCTTTGCGCCGTCACCGGCAAACTGCTTGTAATCTTCCTTGTCAAATCCGTCATAACCTAACCGCTCCAGTGCTGTATTTGCACAATAGGCGATGGATTCCAGAGAATCCGCCAAAGTTCCGTCCAGATCAAAAATAACTG
Source organism: Lachnospiraceae bacterium (assembly GCA_017476765.1). Lineage (GTDB taxonomy): Bacteria > Bacillota > Clostridia > Lachnospirales > Lachnospiraceae > JAFUZE01. Next base: position 9,018 of record JAFUZE010000050.1, on the reverse strand, counting down.
CTTTTATGTTCCTGTGTCCCATATTTTTTTACCTCGCTGCTCTAACTGTTAAACGCAAGCCGTTCGATTGGCTCGGGAGATTGCCACTGCGTCATAAATATTACCGTTTTTCATTCTAACAAATTGCAAATCCGGTGACAAGCTTTCGACTTCACTTCTAAACAGGTTCCGTTCGACGGGTTTAAAATCCTCCAATTATGACTTTGAACATTTATATCGTTTTATCCGGTTCCAATAACAACTTGTCTATCACAGGATGAATCATACCTGTATTGGCAACAGCATTGATTGCACAAAGCTTCTTACCAGCATCTTTACTTGATGCTCCACAGTGAAATGCCTGTTCTGTCGGCAATCCATAATCCAAAACAATCAGCCTGTCATGGCAATCCGGATTCGGCTTTATTCTGAGCGGTGGATACTCATTGACAAAATCATTTACAACTGCTGTTGTAAGAAATCCCCGATTTCCATGACCGTTCTCTGTAAATAGAATCACTTCAACTCCGGACTGCTTCTGCGACAAGAGCTGCAATGTCTTGGTATTCATATAATCATCTACAACGTAAATGCTCTTCTGAGCCTGCTGGTAAATATCTATGTAAGCAACATCCGCTTCAAATTTCTGACCCTTATATATAACAAAATTCTTGAAGTCTTTGGCGGAAATAAAGTTCTCATTAAGAATATCAATATTCTGTTGTATATTCCGAACATTCTGCTCTGTTCGACTTTGCCTGTCTGTAATTCCTGCCACTTGCATCGACAATTCCGATACTCTGGCCGTGACCACCCTCATCTCTGATTGTGTGACAAATTGCTGATTTTGCTTAATATAGTGCCGCATTTCCTTAAACATACGCATTATAAAAATGCTTTGCTGAACAGCTAATTCCCCTCTGAGAACTGTTGCAAGCATATAAATACCTTGTTCTGTAAAAGCAAATGGTAATGTTCGTCTTCCTCCATCTTGTCCGGAAAACAATTTGTTATCTGGTGAAGTCACAATTTGTGACTTCACCAGATCAATCTCTTCTCTGGTAAGTTGAAACATAAAGTCTTCTGGAAATCGCTCCTTATTACGCTTCACTTGTTGGTTCAATGCTTTCATTTCATATCCATATATTTTAGCCAAATCCTGATCTAACATAACATGCTGACCGCGAATATAATAAACTCGTTCTCTGATCGACTCCACCGTCAATAGTTCTATATTCTCTACCATACATTATCCTCATTTCTTTTGTTGTTTATAAGGCTTCATGTCCTGCGGTGATATTTTTACATTGCGAATCTCAAATATCTTCCAACTCCTCCAGTTTCTTAAGCGTCTTCATATAAGCGAGCAACCGTTTCTTCTGACTCTCCTGCATACTGTGAAAATCCTCAAGCAGTTTCATGTCTGCTTTCGTAATATGGGGAGCCATTACTGCATTCCCCGATTCAGAAGCATCGTCGATTCCTTTACCGGTAAGCAGCTGCTCCGGTGTCACCTCCAGCGCATCGCAGATATCCATAATTTTATCAGCAGAAGGATTGGTCTTTTTTCGTTTCCAATCACTGATAGTGCTGTTCGCCAGCCCTGCTCTCTTACCAAATTCCATCTGCGTCATATTTTTTTCTTTTAATATTTTGAAAACCCTTTCGCTGATAATCATGGTTCATCTTTCTCCGTGTTTACGTTATGTATTATTTCGTTATTACGAAAATTGTATCATGAAACCATTACATATTCAATACAAAATGCGTATTGCGATAATTTGATCCGGCTCTGTAAAGTTAATTTTTTCCCGATATGAATCGAGTAGGGAAGATTTATCGTCCCCACTCGCTGCGAAGTCTGCACCCGGTAAAGCCGGAATATTTCCTTGTGCGGGTCTGCACATAGAAAAATCGCACCTGCCAAATGACAGATGCGATTCATTCACACATTACTTTTATCTATTTTATCTTGATCTTTACTTTGGTCTTTTTGCCGCTGCCATCCGTTGCTTCTGCGGTAATTGTCACGGTTTTGCCTTTTCCGGCTTTTAATAGCTTCACCTTGCCGGATTTATTTACCGTTGCATATTTCGTATTGGAAGAAGTCCATTTCAGCGTTTTATTGGCTTTATAAGCACTCTTCACCTTGCCCTTCTTATTCGTTACTTTCACTGCCGACTTAAGCTTAACCGAACTTCCCGCTTTTCCGGTAATGGTTTTTCCGTTTTTCAGTGTCTTGCCGTCCTTTTTCAGCTGCACCTTTGTGACAGCATTTTTCATAATCTGTATCTTATAGGTTGCTCTCACATTGCTTCCATCTTGGGCGGTTGCAGTAATCGTCACAGTTTTTCCTGCGCCTTTCGCTTTTACACTTACTTTACCGGAAGCCGAAACCACTGCGTATTTTGTATTACTGCTCGACCACTTCAACGCCTTATTGGTTGCATCGGAAGGTGAAACAGCCGCACTTAATTGAATACTTTTACCGGCTGCTATTTTTTTAGAGATACCCTTTAACTTAATGCTTCTGACCTTTATCGTATTGGAGTTCCCTGCCGATGGGTTGGATGAAGCATTTTTATTCCCTGATGCTCCCTGTGAAGCAGGCGATACACTGCCGCTGTTCTCCTCTTTGGAAGGTATTTCCGGCGTTGTCTCTCCAGTTTCCTGTTTATCAGAATCTGCATACGGAATCACGCTCAAATATTCTGTATTATTGTAAGAAGCTTCCTCCGGATCGTCTGATACAAATTCAATGATCAGCCCTCTTTCCTCTTCCTCATGCATTCCTAAATCAGAAAAAGCAATTTCCACGGAATAGGAATTTTCATGCATTAACGTTTCTACAATATTTGAATATAATTCCTCTCCGGTATCATAATCTCTTACAACCACTTTCCCGCTTGTACTCTTTTGTCCCTCATTGCAGAGGCTGACAAAAATGCTATGAAAACCGTTGATCTGATTCAAATGTGTCTGAAGCTGTACATCTGCATTTCCCAGAGAAACCTCCATCATATTATCTTCTGAACTCATATCCGAATAGGTGCTGTCTATTGTTTTTACTTTAAGCTTATACACGCCGGGCACTGCTGCTTCCGGAATAGGAATCGCCGCTTCCAGCTCCTTGCTTTCTCCGCTCGCAATATACTGATTGGTGCTGCACTCTGCCAATAATGATGAATTTTCATCCAGCAGCAGAATCTGAACGCCCTCTGCCCCCACTGTTCCATCATTGCGAACAACGATACTGACAGGCAATTCCTTACCTGATTGAAAATCCGCATCCAAATAAGTGGCATTTTCTATTGAAAAATCAACATACTCTCCACTCAGCAAGCTTCCGAGCCTGCTTCCGGTAACTGTAATTCCGCTCTCCTCATCAGATACCGCCGAAACCATATTATAAACAGACAATATTGTGGTTCCTGTCATCATGCTGTCTGCCTGCTCAAGATAATCGGCACAGTCCGTTAAGAAAATCTGCTCATTCCACTTCCCGGTCAGTACATCATATGTTCTTTCGCAAAGATTGCTGCACTCATCCCCATATGTTGTAAAGACAAGATGCGCAATTTCATCAGAATCTGTCAGAAGCTGAATATCCGTTCCAGATATCCCTTCACATATTACAGTAACATCTGTACCGTTCCAGAAATATGCATTCCCTCCCGAGCACCAGAACAATCCTTGCTGATTCTGCCAGGATGTAAACTGTAAGCTTTCCACAGAGCCCTCAAAAATCGTACTCCAAGTACCGTTTTCCTGTCCCACCGGAAGCACTGTAAGCACACTGTCAGACACATCATTCAAATCTCCATCCTGATCTGATACATATGCTGCGTATAACTGATCTGAAATGCCAAACAAAAGCTCATCCAAGATCGGTCTGTCTGATTCTGCAAGCTGCCGTTTCTCCCCACCTTGCTTAAGGTAAATACGATTCTTGCCCTCTATACCGAAAACATCCCTCTGCTCATTTTCAAACCAAAGATAAGTAAACTCACCATTATGTTCTGCGACCGAAGTCATATTTTCATAGATTCCATCTGTGACAGTTCCATCGTCATTGACAATGCCGTTATCTGTTATAATTCGCTTGTCTGCAAAGGTGTGGCTTGATACATCATAAACCATCATCGCCAGATCGGTTGCCTCTGCTGTTTCTGTCAGATTCAAATCCACTCCATCCGGCACAATACTTTTTCCATCATTCCACAACACAGCTAATGTGTCTCCGGAGGAAAAGGTCGTTATATTATAATCAGCCGTTCCGTTATCATCGATAATCTGTGGCTTTGACCATGTATTTGTCTCCTTCTGGTAGAGAGAAAATACGAGCGTAGAAGCATTCTGCGCATTTCTGGCAGGAGAATCATCCAGATACAAAAGTATGATATCATCTCCGCAAATCGCAAGCTTTGGTGACGGATCAATATAGGAATTCTCCTGTACATACTTAGCTGAAATCTCTCCTTTTTGGGTCGCAATCTCACCTTTCCATGTCTCATCTACCTGATAATCCAAATTGGCAGACGGCAGCTTCTCATACACAGCTTCCCTATCATCCTGCTGCCCTGCATTCTGCGCATCCTGCATATCCTGCGTAACATCATTTGCACTTACGGAGATATCATCTGTCAACCCTTTCTCTGAATTCGGAAGTTCTTCCGTCTCCTCAATCTCCGTAAAGATTGTCTGCTCATGCGGAATTGTCACAAATGCATCAGCATCCAGTAGATTTTCAACACGAACAGCTTCCATATCAGATTGCCCGGCAGAAGCCAAAGTTTCCTTTGATGTACCGGTATCACGTTTATAGAAATAGTGATCCTTACATTTTAATAACTCTATGCTGCCTCTCTCCTTGCCCAATAATCGGTAAGCCAGACCCATAGAACCGGAAATCTTTGCATACTCCAATCCGAAAACCTTTACGGGAAGTAGGATAATCTTTGCACCTATTTCACCCTTACCATAAATGCCACCGGAAATCAAATTCTCAACTCCGGCACCACCATACGCCTTTATTGCAATACTTCCTTCAGCAAAAATATCCCCTTGAAATTCTGATGTAGAAAAAACATACTCTGTTTCTCCTCCTGCCTTAATTGTTCCATCAATGTTATACGCTACAACAATTGGAGGTAATCTCTTTACCTGTATCTCCCTTGATGCTCCTATATTGATAATAAGATATAGGGTTCCCTTCAACTTTTCACCTGTCACCGGGCCTTCTGCATAGCCTGCAATTCCAATAGAAACATTTGGATTTTTAGAAGGTTTATATTCCTTTTCAACATATTTCATAATATCTTTGTATTTTCTTTCAAGTGCTTTATTAACATCTTTATATAAAGAGCCTCCATCCTTGATTCCCGAGAAAGTCTTTTTTAGCCCACTTTCCCATTCTCGTTTCTTGGAATTTCCGTTTTCATCCTCACCCTCATCCAGCTTACCAAGATTGATATTAAAGCCCACTTTATATGTCTCATCACTAACCTCCGTATAAACCGGCAAGGCGGTAATTCCATTTAGCGAAATCTTTTTCCCTCCGATCAGCGGCACATCATCGCCAATCGTAAAAGCAAGATCCTTTCCGAGATTTATCGTCGTCTTTGTGACTGCCTTTGATTTTATGACATTCAAATTTATTTTTCGCCGAAAGAGCTTGTGGTTTGAGTCATCGTATCCGGATATGTATACCTCCTGTCCCTCTTTAAAATCAGAATTTTTCAGGGCGAACGAACCATCCTTTGACTCGGCAATCTTATTATAAGTCTTCTTATCTTTCATCTGCTCAAGCAGATATTTAGCAATGTTGTTTTTTACGGAATCCGTTACCGTACATTTGAGCGTAAATTTCGTGTTCTTATTGACAACATCTATCTTTTTCTCTTGAACTAAGAGGTCAAAACGATTGCCGTTGTAGGTCATTTCTGCGCTCTTTAAGCCATATTTAATCAATATCACCTTGCATGCTGTTTTTCTCTGCTCCTTCGTGAGCGTGATTTCTTTGGATTCATAGTCAGTAGCACTGACGGTAAAGGTAATATCCTCTTCTGTCTCAGGAATATTGGTAATTCGGACAATTCCGTTCATAATTTCCACGGGAGTTTCCGATCCGTATTGCACTCTTGCAGTCGGGATGACTTTTCCCTTTTCGTCTATCACCTGAAATACCGCCTCACCCAGTGCAACGGATGCAGAGGTACACATCGGAGGTTCCTCTTTGATGCCTGCATCCCGCAAAACCGGATACGGATAGTTCCCGGTTCCCATCTCCCAGACGTTGTCAAAGTCGAAGCCTGCGAAGCTGGATTGTTGCTGCATTTGGGAATTGGTTAGGTAGGTTACCGGAACACCATATTGATAATTTGCGCTATAATCCGAAAGATTGTAAAGATTTTTAATTTCATAATAATTCTTTTCCAGATTATCCTCATCCATTCCCAGCATTAGTGCTCCGTATTTGCCGCTTAATTCCCCAACATTATAACAATTCTCAACTTCAACTCTGTTAAAACTGTCATCAACGCTTTTCGCTATGGCACATGCTGATAATTTTTCGCATATGATAGTGCCAGCATTATAGCAATTTGTGATATTCAATTCTCTATGTTCACCCGAACCACCAAAAATATTTCCAGTTATTCCACTCGAAACATATTCAGCAGATATATCTCCGGTATTGTAACACATACTGATTTCAAGCTTATCATTATTTGAAAGAATTCCATCATAGTAAGCTAGTATCCCTGCTGAAGCAGTCGTTGTCCCTGTTTCATTATTGTCATTGACAACAACGCTTCCGAAATTGCGGCAATTTATTATCGCTAATCTGGAATCACTATACGAATCAAATTCGGATAGTATTCCCGCTGAATATACAGAATCTGTTCCTTTCACATCCACCTGCATACTGCCTTCATTTTTGCATCCAAATATTATTACATCTGCATTTTTATTATGAAGTTCACTTATAATTCCACCAGTTGTAGCCCCACCTATCATTTCACCAAAATTGATACAATTACCAATTTGTAGCGAATGCTCAATTTTTCGGTCTTGCTCCTGATATGTGCTTAACTGATATTCGTTGGAAACAAGTCCCTCGCACAGGAATCCGGCTGATTTTGAATCGGAAATTACTGTTCCATAGTTTCTACAATCTAAAATAGATACTATCGGTTCTGCAGAACCCCACTCATATCTGGCTACCGTTACATATTCAGCTAATCCACTTGCAGATTCTTTTCCTACGATTTCCCCATAATTTTCGCAGTTTTGGATAGATACATATGTATTTGTATTGTAAGGCAAACTATAACCGTTATTAATTGTTCCAATAATCGCAGCAACCTTATTTCCGCTCAAATTCCCTTGATTGACACACTTCTTCATCCATGCTTCTGACTCATATAATTGTATAGTTTTATCAACCTGCTCTATCTCACTTACTAATTTTTTTTCAGTTCCATTTGCAATAATTTCGCCAGCGATTCCATAAACAGTTTCTGCACTGATGTTACCAATGTTTTCGCAATTTTCAGCAATCGTCACTTGTGAGACAATTCCACAAACCGCTGCATTTGGCGCTGAAATATTCATTTGATTCTTGCAGTTTATTACCTTATATGCCGTATCCACAAGACAGTTGATACTTCCCGATGAATCCGCTTTTATTGTTCCGGAAATGACACAGTTCTCCAATTCTGTAGCTCTATCTGCAAATCCAACGCCATATTGTACGGTATCATAATATGCAGTATCAATATTAAGATTTTTGATGTACAAACCACTGCCACTCGTACTATATGTAAATAATCTACTATTCTTTAGCCCTATTATTGCATGACCCTCACCATTAATATGTCCTGTAACATAAACGGGTTTCCACGCAACATTCGTCATGTCAATATTATTTGTAATTACATAATATGCATCTTCGCTAAATTGCGCATTTTGAATATCCTCAATCGTAGAAATCAAATATGGGTCTGATTCCGTTCCACTTCCACTAAGTCTACTTACTGTTCTCCCATTTGATAATTCTTCCTCCACTTCAATATCCCGATCATTGTCAGTGGCTCCCTCGATATCATTTATCGTCAAGCCTTCTTTTTTTCCGTCTATATCCAGCCCCTCAATCATAGGAGCTGTGTTTTGTATATCATTGCGTGCCCATACCGGACATACTTCCACCACAGACAATATCAATACAAGTGCACCTGCCAGTATTTTCTTCTTCATTTGTGCCCCTCCATAAGACATATTTTTGATTTCTCACTTAGAATACCCCAAGTGACGGCATTCACCGCCACATCGGGATATTCCAGCGAGAAATCAAGAACGAGGTGTAAGTATGTATACATCCACACTTATCACCTCGTTATATATCTTAGGTGCACAAACAAAATCCGAAATACCCACAACATTCTTATTGTAAACCAGTATGATTTAACGTATAATAATCCTGTGTGTATCGCAGACTCCGTCTGTATTGTGTGGTAGTGTAGTTACCATCCCTTGCTCGGCACTGTTGGCGCAGTGCCGAGTGGTACACCAATATCCGTTCTTGAATTTCTCAAAAATAATTTTACCATATCCAAATATCTATTGCAAGGATAATGAGCGTGAGTTTCCCATAAACCTTACTCTTTCTAAAACCACTTTTTCTAAAATATCCTAATTCACAATTCACTGCGCATTTACTGCAAGACCTAATACAGCAGAATAGCCAACATAGTTTTCTGCTCATCACCACAGGCAATTTTACATGGCAATATGTGTTGCATTTACGGATACTGAAGGGGCAACTCGCTTCAGGCTCCTAACAAATGACGGATAATCTGATTCTGTTCATCAGCTTAGGGAAAGATACGAACTTTAATGGATAATAGCCGATTATTCGTTATACATAGGATACAAGCAAGCTATATGAGACTACGCTTACTTCAGTATACTTATAGCATTATCTGTCTTTTTCTGCGGATATATACTTATACTGCCCAATACTATCAAAGATTCCTGTTT
>JAFUZE010000049.1 GCA_017476765.1 Lachnospiraceae bacterium | reverse complement strand
GCTGTGGGAAGGAGTCTGCATGGCTGATTGGAAAATCATATCCTATGCATGCTGTCGAAGATGTCCTCCCGCTGGCACTTAATGCTCACTCCGATCGTCTCGCCGACCTTTGTGAGCTCATCCGCAATTTCTCCGAAGCTTTTCGGGGACTGGTTCATATCCACAAGCATCATCATATTAAAGTATTCCTGCACGATCGTCTGTGAAATATCCAGAATATTAACCTGATTATCCGCTAAATATGTACACACCTTTGCGATGATACCGACGGTATCCTTCCCAACGACTGTGATAATTGTCTTTTTCATAATCTGTCTCCTTTTCTTTGCTCTCGATCCGGCTGCGGGCACAAATCTCAGATGACAAGCAGCTCCATCGGTTCATTCCGCTTTGCTACCATAACAGTAAAATCCTCTGCACAAAACTCGTTATCGCTCATATTGATTTCGAGCCGGACAGCCTCATATGCCAGCTCCGGCATATTGTTTTCCTTGCTCAGATGTCCGAGCACAATGTATTTCAACCGGTCACTTAAAACCTTGCCAAGCAGCCTTCCGGAGCTCTCATTCGACAAGTGACCCTTCTGCCCCAAAATCCTTTGCTTGAGCGGATACGGATACGGTCCGACCTGACGCATATTCTCGTCATGGTTCGCCTCGACAAAAAGCGCATCCATATTTTGCAGTCCCGCAACAATTTCCTCCGTATAGCATCCGAGATCGGTGATAATTCCGAGACGCTTTTCCTCTCCGTAAATGCGATATGCCACCGGCTCTCTGGCATCATGGGAAACAGGCAGCGGGTCAATCCGCAGGCTTCCGACGCAGATCATCTCATCCTGTCGGATCGGGCAAAACAGCGACTCCTCTATTTTCCCCACCGATTTCGTCTCGAGGATTCCCTCTATCGTTCCGCCTGTCGCGTAAATCGGAATCCCGTATTTCCTCGCGAGAACGCCCAGCCCCGCAATATGATCCGCATGCTCATGCGTCACAAACACGGCATCGAGCTGTGCCGGAGTCAGTCCGATTGTGGCAAGCCCCTGCTCAATCCTCTTTCCGCTGATTCCGGCGTCAATGAGCAGATGAGTCTGACCGTCTCCCACATAAATGCTGTTGCCGCTTGAGCCGCTTGCAATACTCAATAAATTCAAAAAATCTTTCACCGCTTTTCTCCATGTCCCAAAGCGCAGCCCTTTTTCCGCCGCACCTTTTCTTTATTTCGCCCAGTAAATTTGCAGGATATCTCCCGTTTTCAGAATATCCGTATACGCCGCATCTTTGCCGTTTAGCTTTAAAACAACCATCGTACCCTGAGGTCTTGATAAATCAAAATCAATATAATCAAACACATCCACAAAAATATAATCCTTCTTGCCGGAGAGCTTTACACTCTGCTGGTTCACCGTCACATACACAACACTGCCAAGCGCATTCTCCTGCTGCGTGCCTTGTGAAGCGGCATCAGCTTCCACAGTGGCGTCCGTGCCGCTTTGCGCATTGTCTGCCGAAGCGGAATTTTCCGGCGCAGCTTTTCCTGCATCCTCACCGGCATCGTACTCCTCATCTGCTTCGTCCGTCCCGCCATAGGAGGACTCGGAAGCATCGCTTGCGCTCAGCTTCTCCAGCGTCCAGACAACGCTGAAGTTATCATACACCTTTGTATCTT
>JAFUZE010000048.1 GCA_017476765.1 Lachnospiraceae bacterium | reverse complement strand
TGTTATTTGCTATCTTATCAAGATAACGGCATGCTGCCCTCTCCTGATCTGACATCGTTCCGTTTATAATTTCAAAATCTGTCGCAAGCCAGTCTTTCACAAATTGCTTCGTACTGACGCTTTCACTTCCGCGAAATGCAATGATCCCCTCATCGTTGCCGGTATCTATCATAATACCATAAGTGCCTTCCTGATCCTGCCTGTCGTAAACAGAGATAATCTTCCAATTTTGGCATATTTCACCATTTTTAATAGCGTTAATGAAATTGATTGTCTCGTCACGCATCGTTTTGCTGTCGCCAGTAGGAGTGGCATTTTCTTTGTAATTGTAATAGATTTTAGCACCTTGTTCTGAAACTATTTCTCTTATGGTTTTTCCATTTTCTAAATCTTTCTCATCGAAATTGCAGTATGCCAACTGTGTTGCCCAGATTAGTTCTTCCGCTGTGTACATTGTATCTCTTTCTCCTTTATTTTTTTACTCTGCATAAGTCTCTCGTAGGTTTTTATACTCCTCATAAGTCATATTCATTACTCCGTTTTCATATTCGAAGACTATTTTTTCATAATTATCTAATTTTCTTCCAAACTCATAATTAATATCTGCGTGTGTGGTGTAATATTCTTCACATTGTTCTATCATTTCATCATTAGAAAAATAAATTATTACTGTTAATTTAGGAATTGTTTTATTTCTAATTTTTTCCTGTAATACCTGTGAAAAGTAACTATACTCCTTATCAATATCACTCTTCGATTTTTTGGGTGAAGATAAATAAATCCAGCACATTATATGATCATATTCTACATTTGAAATATATTCCTCTATAGTAATTTCACTAGCATTTTTAAATTCTGGTGCATTATAATAAGTATAAGCCTCTGAACGAAAATAGCATTTTCCAAACAATTCTTGAATATCATCTTTCAATAATTCTTTTACCTTTTTTGCTACAACCTCTTGTGCATACCCATCTGATTCAACACCATCACCATTTTTATTGATATCTGCATCAAAAACTACTTCCGGATCATCTTTTGGCGAACAGGTTGCAAAAAACATCTCCTGACTTTTATCCCACACCCTGTAAATCACAAACTCTTCGCCATACTTCTTTTTAAGCGACCGTTGTGCTATCCACTTCAGGCTACTATCCGTATAAACATAATTCCTTATGTCACAGCCGGGCTGGAACATACATGTAACTATAATCAGGAACACAATCCATCCTGTTTTCATTTTCTTTACTTCTTTTTTCATTTTTATTTCGTTTTCATCTCCTGTTTCTTTGATTTATCGATGGTACAAATGCAATGCAAATACAGTCTACAAATATTTTATATATCATCTTTTTATTCTTGTAAATATATATTGTTTTTTCGTTTATTTTTATCTTGTTATACAATGATTGATTGATACTTTTGCAATTATTTTCATCTACGCGCACAATTTCTCCGCCATATCTTTTCGAGCTTTCGAATAACCCGGTTGTAATGGTCTCTATGTCACGGCGGACAGGTTCTCCTTCCATAGCTTCCTGTCTCGATGATGAGGACATGGTAACCTCGGTAAGAATAGTGAAGTCCTCAAATTCGCAGTATTATGATCGTCCTCATAAAATTGTTCTGTTCTTGCGGCAGCTTCTGCTTTGGGCAGCGTCTGCCAGTCCAAAGAGATTTTCCGGTGGTCTGAAAAGAAGATCGCTTGCTTTGGGGTGAAAGATCCGGGTATACATAAAATCTGACAGAATGGCATTCAGATCGTATTCATACGGATGTCGGGATTTAATTTCGCTTTACATTGAAACGCTCCCTTCTTGATGTTATAATAAAGTGAGTTTATATCACATTTTTAGCGGGGGATGAAATATTGCAGCCACACCGGAATACAGCGCCGCAGGAAAGTGTATTGTAATAAAAATGCATCGCGATAAAAGGAGGAGCTTATTCATGGGGGATAAACTATTAAATAGGAAGAAAGACGAAAATATACCTTCCATCGAGCAGTTGATTCCTGCAATCGAATGGGTTGCGGAACAAATGCCGGGTGGATTTTTTATTTATCGTGCAGACAATACCCAGGAGATTTTGTATGCAAATCAGGCGGTCTATCGCATCTTTGGATGTGACACGCAGGAAGAATTTTGCAAGCTTACCGGAAATACCTTTCATGGGATGATACATCCGGATGATCACGCAGAGATACAGTCACTCATTGCGGAACAAATCGTCGGAAGCACAAGTCAAAAGCTCGACTATGTAAAATACCGCATTATTCAAAAGAGCGGGGAAATCCGTTGGGTCGATGACTACGGACATTTCACACATATGCCGAAATATGGCGATGTATTCTATGTTTTCATCGGAGATATCACCGAAAAACAGCTGGCACAGGAAAACTATGACAGACTGCTTGCCCAAAAGCAGGAGGCTCTGGACGAATTACAGCATGAGACATCCTCCTTGAAAACCGTGCATGAAATGCTCGGCTCAGGCAAATGGACAATGGAATTTGACGAGAAGGGAGAAATGATTCATGTCAATTGGAGCAATGAATTTCGCCGGATGCTCGGTTATGAGGGTTTGGAGGATTTCCCGGATGTTTTGGAATCATGGTCTGATTTGCTTCATCCGAACGACAAAGAGCGGGTATTAAAGGAATATCGGGATACAATCAACGATTATACCGGACAAAAGATATACGATGTAGAATACCAGCTGCTCACAAGAAATCAAGGCTATCGCTGGTATCGTGCCACAGGCAAACCTACACGCCGGGCGGACGGTACTCCGATTACATATGTAGGATTGTTTGTCGATATCACAGAGAAAAAGCAGATGGATGAGGAGCTCACAACGCAGCAACTGCTGCTTGAAAAGGCTCTTAAGGAAGCGCAGGCAGCCAACAAGGCAAAAACCCGCTTTCTCTCAAATATGTCCCATGACATCCGCACACCGATGAATGCAATTATCGGTTTTACCGATCTTGCACTTCTCGACACAGGGAACCGGAAGTTGATACAGGAGTATTTGACAAAAATCAAAGCCTCCAGCGAGCATCTGCTCTCCCTGATTAACGATGTACTTGAGATGAGCCGCATTGAAAGCGGAAAAATAGAACTGAACGAAGCGCCTGTCAATCTGCCTGATATTCTCCGCGATTTGAATACCATTATCATCGGGCAGGTCGAGGGCAAGCATCAGGAATTATTTATGGATGCAGTAAATGTCTCAAACGAGGACATTATATGCGATAAGCTCCGACTGAATCAGATTCTCTTAAACCTTGTTTCCAATGCTGTCAAATATACACCTACCGGAGGTAAAATCTCTGTGCGGATCATTCAGAAGGAAACGGCAAAGGACGGGAAAGCACCTTACGAGATCCGGGTAAAGGATACGGGAATCGGCATGGCACCGGAGTTTGCAGAAAGGGTTTTTGTTGCCTTTGAGCGCGAAAAGACATCTACCGTCAGCGGAATACAGGGAACCGGTCTTGGTATGGCAATTACCAAGCGCATTGTTGAGCTGATGAACGGAACCATTTCGGTGGAGACGATGCCGAATAAAGGAACCGAATTTATTGTCTGTGTCGAGTTCAAAGTACAGCAGGGCGAAAAAAAGAATTATCGCATCCCGCAGCTTGCGGGTGTCCATGCGCTTGTGGTAGACGACGATTATGATACCTGCGACAGCACGACCAGACTTTTGTCAGACATGGAAATGCGCTCGGAGTGGACCTTGTCCGGCAAGGAGGCGGTGCTTCGCGCAAAACAGGCAAAGGAACGCGGAGACAGCTTCGGTGTCTATATCATTGACTGGAGGCTTCCTGATTTATCAGGACTCGAGGTTGCCCGCAGAATTCGCCAAGAGATCGGGGAAAATACGCCGATCCTTCTCATAACAGCGTACGACTGGCTGGCAATCAAGGAGGAAGCGGAAAGGAGCGGTATCAACGGTTTCTGCAATAAACCGCTTTTTGCATCGGAGCTCCATGCATCTCTTGTCAGAGTCATCGGGACAGCCGATGCAATTGCCGCAGAGAAAGAGGCGGAGAGCGAGCTGCCGGCAGATTTCTCCGGAAAAAGACTGCTGCTGGTGGAGGATATGCCGATTAACCGGCAGATTGCAATCGCTATATTGGATATGTACGGCTTTGAGGTGGAGGAAGCCGAAAACGGCGCAGAGGGGGTCGAGAAATTCAGAAATGCCCCTCCCGGATATTATGACGCAATTCTGATGGACATTCAAATGCCTGAGATGAACGGTTATGAGGCCTCCAAAGCCATCCGCGCCCTGCCTGAGAGCCGCGGTGCACACATACCGATTTTTGCCATGACGGCAAATGCATTTGATGAGGACAAGCAGCTTGCTCTGGATGCCGGAATGAGCGGACATATCGCAAAGCCGATAGACAGGGAAAAGCTGATTGATGCACTGAGTAAATTTCTATGTCAAAGCTGAATCCGATCAACATAAATGAGGAGTGGTCATCTTTTACTATGACCACTCCTTTTCCTTATGGATTCTCACCCAAAATAATCACCAAAAAATCTCACCTGCATTTTATGGTTCGTTCCGGACAAACTTTCCGACTCGCCTTTAAGGCTCCTTGATATCAGCCAAAAATCCCTTCCAGGTAT
>JAFUZE010000047.1 GCA_017476765.1 Lachnospiraceae bacterium | reverse complement strand
TGTTCTCCCCGGCAGAGCTGCTGCTTATGGATGAGCCGTTCCGTGGGCTGGACCGTGAGACGAAACAAAGCTGTATTCGCTTTCTTCATAAGTACAGAAGGGGAAGACTCCTTGTCGTATCGGCACATGATGAGAGCGATGCGGAGGCTTTGGAGGCTTCCGTGTGGAGACTGCACGAAGGCGCGATTTAAAGGCATAAAATATTCTTGACAGTGTGTGGGGCGTATGCTAATTTTGAGATAATAACAGCCCCTGATACGGATAGGGAAAAGGAGGATATGTCCAATGGCAAAAACAACGTGTAAAGCAATGCGAAATCTGGTCATTTATTCGGTCTATGTACGAAACTACAGTGAGGAAGGGACGTTTGAGGCGGTGCGGAAGGATCTGGACCGTATTCACGATCTCGGCACGGATATCATCTGGCTGATGCCGATTCATCCGATCGGGGAGAAGAACCGCAAAGGCACGCTGGGATCCCCGTATGCCATTCGGAATTACCGTGAGATCAATCCGGAATTCGGCACTCTTGAGGACTTTCAGCGGCTGGTCGATGCCATTCACGACAAGGGCATGAAGTGTATCATTGATGTCGTTTACAATCATACCTCACCGGATTCGTGGCTTGCTGCAAATCATCCGGAATGGTTCTACCACAAGCCGGACGGTTCCTTTGGAAATAAAGTCGGCGACTGGTCGGATATCATTGATCTGGATTATGGGCAGAAGGAGCTGTGGGACTATCAGATTGAGACACTCAAAATGTGGGCGGGCTATGTGGACGGCTTCCGCTGTGACGTCGCATCGATGGTTCCGCTGGATTTCTGGCTTTCGGCGAGAGAAGAGGTTGAGAAGGTGCGTCCGGGCTGCATCTGGCTTGCAGAGTCGATCGAGAACGGCTTTATCTGTATGAACCGTGCGAGGGGCATGGTGAGCTGCTCGGATTCCGAAATCTTCCAGGCGTTTGATATGAGCTATGAGTACGATATCAATGAGTGGTATCGCGGATATCTGACCGGAAGAAGCTCCTTAAGTGAGTATGCGGCGCACATCAATTTGCAGGAGAGCATCTATCCGGACAATTATGTGAAGCTGCGTTTTCTCGAAAATCACGATCAGCCGAGAGCACATTTCCTCATTCCGGATGAGCGGGCGCTTGAGAACTGGACGGCATTTGTCTATTTCCAGAAAGGGGCGACACTCATCTATGCCGGACAGGAGAAGGGCTGCGTCAAGGTTCCGGCTCTTTTTGACAAGGATCCGGTTGACTGGAACGGAAGCGGAAAGCAGTCAAAGAGTGCAGAGCTGAGCGGACTGATGGCAAAAATGGCACAGATCAAGAAGGCATCCGTTTTTGCCGACAGCTCGTACCGCGTACAGCCGCTTGCCCGTGACCTTCTGGCAGCGGTACATACGAGAAACGGTGAAAAGGAAGGGACGGCTGCGCAAGCTGCGAACAATCTGAATGACTGCCGGACGATACTCGGCATTTTCAGCATGCGGGCAGAGAGCTCGGCGGTTCATCTGGAGGATATCAGGACGGCGGATTTCCGGTGTTTAAACGAACTGTTTCCGGATGGCGTCTACGAAAATCTCATCGACGGCAGCAGCGTTTACGTATTGATGGGACAGATTGTCTGCGACGGAAAGCCCGTCATCATCTGCGCCTGAAATGCGCTTGAAATAAAAAAATGCTAGTATTTCCCGGAATAATATGTTATAATCGTGAGATGACTGTGAGCATGGGTATTTTAAGGAGGATATGAAAACATGAGTTTACAACTGGAAAAATTAGAGAAGAACATGGCTAAGCTGACGATCGAAGTGCCGGTGGAGGAGCTGGAAAAGGGTATCGAGGCTGCTTACCGGAAAAATAAAAGTCAGATCAGTGTGCCGGGATTCCGTAAAGGTAAAGTACCTCGTGCGATGATTGAGAAGATGTACGGGAAAGGTGTTTTTCTGGAGGAGGCTGCCAACAATGTGCTTCCGGATGCATACGAGAAGGCTGTGGAAGAATGTGAGGAGGAGATCGTATCTTCCCCGAAGATTGATCTGGTACAGCTGGAGGCAGGAAAGCCTTTCATTTTTACCGCAGAGGTTGCTTTAAAGCCCGAGGTTGCGCTCGGCAAATATAAGGGTGTTGTAGTCGACAAGGCGGATGTGGAAGTGACCGATGAGGAAGTGGACGCAGAGCTTGAAAAAGAGAGAGACAACAATGCGAGAACAATTTCCGTGGAGGACAGAGCAGTCAAGGATGGCGATATGACGGTCATCAATTTTGAAGGCTTTGTAGACGGTGTGGCATTTGAAGGCGGAAAGGGAGAGAACTATCCGCTTACGATCGGTTCGGGTGCATTTATTCCGGGCTTTGAGGAGCAGCTGGTAGGCGCAGAGCTGAACAAAGAGGTCGAGGTCAATGTCACATTCCCGGAAAATTATCAGGCGGAGGAGCTTGCAGGAAAGCCTGCGCTGTTCAAGTGTACGGTGTTAGAGATCAAGGAAAAGGAATTGCCGGAGCTTGATGATGAATTTGCGGCAGAGGTTTCTGAGTTCGAGACGCTCGCTGAGTATAAGGAAGATATCAAAAAGAATCTGACAGAGAAGAAGGAAAAAGATGCGAAGTCCAAGAAGGAATCCGATGTCATCGAGGCAATCGTGAACGATTCCAATATGGATATCCCGGAGCCGATGATCGAGACAAGACAGCGTCAGATGGTCGATGAGTTTGCACAGCGTCTCCAGATGCAGGGACTGAATATGGAGCAGTATTCCCAGTTCACAGGTCTGACGACGGATAAGCTGCTGGAGCAGGTGAGACCGCAGGCGGAAGCGAACATCAAGTCCAGATTGGTGCTTGAGGCGGTTGTGGCAGCAGAGAACATCGAGGCGACCGAGGAGGATTTCGAGAAGGAAATCGCAAGAATGGCAGAGGTCTATCAGATGGAGACCGACAAGGTCAAGGAGATGGTAGGCGAGAAGGGCAAGGCAGAGATTATGAAGGATCTTGCCGTTTCCAAGGCAGCGGAGTTCGTAGTGGCAAATGCCGAGGAAAAATAGAACAGACAAAAAGACGGAGAGTGAGAATAAAGGATGAGTTTAGTACCTTATGTGATTGAACAGACGAGTCGCGGAGAGAGATCCTATGACATCTACTCCAGACTTTTAAAGGACAGAATTATTTTTCTGGGAGAGGAAGTAAACGAGACATCGGCGAGTATTATCGTGGCGCAGCTTCTTTTTCTGGAGGCGGAGGACCCGGAGAAGGATATCCAGCTGTATATCAACAGCCCGGGCGGCTCGGTGACTGCGGGAATGGCGATTTATGACACGATGCAGTACATCAAGTGCGATGTCTCGACAAACTGTATCGGTATGGCGGCGAGCATGGGTGCTTTTCTGCTTGCAGGCGGTGCGAAGGGAAAGCGATTTGCACTTCCGAATGCGGAGATCATGATTCATCAGCCGCTCGGCGGAGCACAGGGACAGGCTACCGAGATTGAAATTGCGGCAAAGCATATTTTATTGACGAAGAAGAAATTAAATACGATCCTGGCTGAAAATACAGGACAGGATTATGAGGTCATTGCAGCCGATACAGAGAGGGATAACTGGAAGACTGCGGAGGAAGCAAAGGAATACGGACTGATTGATGACGTCATCGTATCCAGAGCAAGCCGTTCGTAGCACAGCGTTTCAAGGGAAGAAACCGGCGATACGTTAGACCGCATAGAAGAGTCATAGAATTTTGAAGAAAGGATATATGTTGCAAACGCAGCTTCCTCCTTTGTGTTTGCGCTGAGGAATGGTACCAAAATATGGCAGGAAAGAATTCTGACGATAAATTCAGGTGCTCCTTCTGCAATAAGACACAGGATCAGGTTCGCAAGCTGATTGCCGGACCGATCGGTGTTTACATTTGCGATGAGTGTGTGGATTTATGCTCGGATATCATAGAGGAAGAATACGAAGAAGAGGAACTGGAGACAGAACTGGAAATCAATTTGCTAAAGCCGGCGGAGATCAAGGAATTTCTCGATGATTATGTGATTGGGCAGGAAGAGGCAAAGAAAGTGCTGTCGGTCGCTGTGTACAATCATTACAAGCGGGTGATGGCGGATAAGGATCTGGATGTGGAGCTTCAGAAGAGCAATATCATCATGATCGGACCGACCGGAAGCGGCAAGACCTTTCTTGCACAGACACTCGCAAAAATCATCAATGTTCCGTTTGCGATCGCAGATGCGACAACGCTGACGGAGGCAGGCTATGTCGGCGAGGATGTGGAAAATATTCTGCTCAAGCTGATTCAGGCGGCTGATTATGATGTGGAGCGCGCCCAGCTTGGAATCATTTATATCGACGAGATCGACAAGATCACAAAAAAGAGCGAGAATGTCTCAATCACAAGAGATGTTTCCGGTGAGGGTGTACAGCAGGCACTTCTTAAGATCGTCGAGGGCACGGTCGCTTCCGTACCTCCGCAGGGCGGCAGGAAGCATCCGCATCAGGAGCTGATTCAAATCGATACAACAAATATTCTGTTTATTTGCGGTGGGGCGTTTGACGGACTGGAAAAAATCGTTGAGACAAGGCTGGATCGCAAATCGATCGGTTTTAATGCGGAGATTGCGGATAAGACGAGCCATGATCTGGGTGAACTCTTCAAGGAGGTCACACCGCATGATCTGGTCAAGTTCGGACTGATACCGGAGTTTGTCGGACGTGTGCCGATCAACGTTTCGCTGGATGGTCTGGACGAGGAAGCTCTCGTGCGGATTCTGACAGAGCCGAAGAGTGCAATTATCAAACAGTATCAGAAGCTGTTTGAGTTTGATGATGTGAAGCTTGAGTTTGAGCCGGAGGCAATCGAGCTGATTGCAAAGCAGGCTTTGGAGAGAAAGACCGGTGCGAGAGGTCTACGGTCGATTCTGGAGAAGGCGATGATGGATGTCATGTATGAGATTCCATCCGATGACACAATAGAGAGCTGTTTGATTACGAAGGACGTGATCTTGGGGACAGGTGAGCCTGTTCTGACGCGTACAAAGAAAAACAGGTGAGAAGAGGTATGAGGGTATCGTGAGTATAGCGATGCCCTCGTTTGGGCTAAAGTATAAC
>JAFUZE010000046.1 GCA_017476765.1 Lachnospiraceae bacterium | reverse complement strand
TCTTCCGCCTCTCCTTTTTCATATTCAACCTCACACATCCCCTTTCTGAAAAGACTGTATCATCCGTTTTGACCCATGAATCTTATTATGCATCAAAAAGCAATGCTTAGCAAGAACCTTTTCCCCTTATTTTCTGCCGCAGTTTTTCCTTATCTCGATCTCGTTCTTCTCTCTGCCATATTTTCGCTTCCCGGAATACAAAAAAGAAACAGCACGACGATCCCGAAACGAATCAGATACACAAGCAGCATCCGGTTCTCCGCTATGATTCTTTCATTTTCCCAATCCGGGAACGCAACCGGCACCGGCTTTATCATCCTTTTCTGCAATCCGGCTGCTGTTTTCAGAAGAGGCAGCATACGAAAGCGGTCGGTCTCCTCTACGATATAGATTTCTTTCTCCCGCAGCGAAGCCTCCCTGTCATAGCGGTTCACGGAAAACAGCTCGTCCACGTTTTTCAGCGCAAAGCCATCCAATGTTTCCGGAAGCAGAAGCTCGTAGGCGGTAACCTCCGGTTGCTCTGACAGCTGACCGGTGAGCACATACGGCAGGTATATTTTTTGCGTCTCGGGATTTGCCATGCGGCTGTCATAGCCTTTTCGATCCTCCACCACCCCGCAGATTCGGATTCCCTTTTCCTCGATCCAGACCGTTTTTCCCACACAATCTTTCGAGCCGAAAAGTGCAAAGGCTAAAGACTCGCTGATCACTGCGCCATCGTGCATCGAATCATCCTCATGAAATGCACCTCCCCGCAGAAAAGTCATTGTGTGAAAATCAAAATAATGTCCGCCGACAAAGGAAGCATCCACCTGCAAAAAAGTATGCTGATAGCTCAGCGGTATCTGCACTTTTGCCTCATACGCATCGATAAAAACCGTTTCCATATGCTCCGTATCTACGGAGGAGCTGCTGCCCAGCTGACGGGTCAGTTCATTTCGAAGCATGATCATCTGCTCCCTGTCCATCTCAGATTTCGGGCTGAAAAAAACGCTGATTCTTTTATAGTCCGTCTCCCCTCTTCCAAACGTATTCTCCAGAGTCCGGTCGGCATACGCTTTCCTGATATGACAGCTTACAAAAAAAGAGCCAAAGAAAAAAGCGGCAAGACAAAGAAGCAGGAGTCCTTTCCATCCTGCCGCTATTGTATTACTTATCGCTTTTTTGATTTCCATTACCATTCTTTTCAAAATTTTGCCGTACATACCTTTTCTGCCACCATCCGGCGAGCCGGCAAATTCCAAGAGGAACGTGTCCGTTCGCCGTCCTGCTCTAATCCAATAATCGAACCTTCTCACCATCCTCGATCGGTTCCATCGATTCGGTGATGACATAATCCTCCGAGCTGAAATCGGCGGAAACTGCCGCATTTTTGTCATCCGCAGCGAGCACATCCACGGTTCTTCTCTCTGCCAGATAACGATTTCCCAGTGGTGTCGCCCTTACATGCAATATATACACAAAGCTTCCCTGATTATCCTCATAGACAGCACCTATGGGAACAATCGCATCATAGGTATTTTGCATTTCTCCTACTGAAATTGCCAGAGACTGCCCCTGCACGATTTCTTCTCCCTGAATGCGGAAGGTCAGAATTCTGCTCCTGTCCGGGTCGTCGGGATCGGCTTTGATGCTAATTAGCTCTGCCTCAGTGCTCTCGTCCCAAACATTCAGCACCGCAGCCTCATCCCCCACGGACACATAGCTGCTCTGCTCCGTCGTTACGGGAAAGCTGACCGTATAGCCTTCGCCGGTCATATTGATCGTGATGACCGTTTCCTCTGCCGCCGCAGTGTCCCCTGCCTCCAGGTTTATTTTGCTGATGACTCCCGATACCGGGGAGCGCACCTCATTTTCCTCCTGCATCAGACCCGCCACTTCCTGCTCCTGCTTATTCACCTGCTTTTCCAAATACGCAAAATCCAGATTCTCCTTTTTCTCCTCTAAAAGAAGCTCCTTGAGTGCGAGTTCCTTCTCTTTTACAAGCTTTTCCGCTTCTTCCACCGTCATCAGGCTGCTTTCCAGATTCGACAGCTTCTCTTTTTCCCGTTCCAGCTCTCCTGATTTTATATCGTACTGATCCTTTGCCTCTTTTGCTGCTGTCTCCAGACTCTCCAGCTTTTGATTATCCTTTTTTGCCTTCTTCTGTTCTTTCCTCTTGGACTTTAAATCTTCCTTTTTGTACGCAATCTCCTTTTCCTTATCCCTGATCTGCCTGCTGATACTTGTCTGCTGCTCTGCATTCTCCTTTGCCTCAGCCTCCTGAAGATCCGCTTGCAGATCACCTAATGCAATATTCAGCGCCTCCAGTTCCCTCTCCATAGCCTGAATTTCACTCTCCACGGAAGCGATATCTTTTGCTCCCCCCGCGTTTGCCAGTTTATTCTGCGCCTCCTCCAGCTTTTGTCCGAGACCGGCAAGCTCTTCCTCCTTTTGCCCAACGCTCTGCTTCAAGGCAGCAAGCTCTCCTTCCCCCGATACCGCCTGATTCTTTTTCTCTATCGCTGCGGCAAGCTCGTCACGGGCATTTTGAATCTCTATATTTTTTGTCCCGTATTCACTTCCCATCTCAAGCAGCGATTTCTGATATTCCAGCTGCAAACTCCCGAGCGCTTCCTGCCTTGCGGCAAGCTCCTCATCTTCTCCCGTCTCACATACAAAAAGCAGCTGATTTTCCGACACGGTATCTCCTTCGGAGACCGAAATTCGGGCAATCTTTTTTGATCGTTTCAGCTTCACATCATAATGATGTACCGTCTCGACCTTCCCGTTTCCCCGCACCTTATGATAAATCATCCCGCTCTTTACTTTTGCGACTGCCACCTGCGGCAGCGTGAGGTTCATAATCGTATTGGAAAAAAAGGTCAGAATCAGCAAAACCGCAAAAAATACGATGGCGATCCGGCGTATTCTTCTTT
>JAFUZE010000045.1 GCA_017476765.1 Lachnospiraceae bacterium | reverse complement strand
TCTTTCGATCATTTCGGAAAAAATCGGATCCGTTTCCTTTGCGCCGAGGGAATGTGTCAGGTTCGTCTGTACGGCAGTCTCGGGAGAAACGTATGCAAGGCAAAACATCTCTTCCGCCTCGTAATCGTCCAGCTTCTGCGTTGACGCATCATCCTCCGCTTCACAAAAGTAATAATAGTTCTCCTGAATAAAAATATCTTCAAGCATTCCTTTCTGCATTCTGTGAACGAAGCCATATTCCCTGACAGAGGACGGAATGACGATAAGACCGCTTTCCTCCCGCACTTCGCGAATCAGGGTATCACGGTGGTCCTCTCCCGGCTCGGCACCTCCGCCCGGAAATTTATAATAATCATATTTCCGACTGTGAATCATGGCAAGCCTTCCATCCTTCACAAGTATTCCCCGGACAGACGGTCTGACACCGATTGTACCGCCTTCCTTATAATCCTTCTTATCGATCTCAAACAAAAGTCTCATTCCTTCATCCTGCCTCCGCCTTTCTTGAATTTCTGCCTTATCCTCTTTGCTTTTTTCTTACAGTGTCTCATTCATACTTCCCATGCGGTATCCCTGCAAATCGAGCGTCACATAGGTAAAGCCATATTTTTTAAATTTTTCCATAATCTCAGAGCGAATCTCCTCCTGCATGAGCTTTTCAAACTCCTCAGGCAAAATCTCGATCCGGGCAATCGTGCCGTGAATCCGCACCCTGACCTGATGAAAGCCTTTATCCAAAAGAAGCTGCTCTGCCTGATCTACCATGCCCAGCTTTTCTTCGGTAATCGTCTCACCGTAAACAAAGCGGGACGACAGGCAGGCAAAGGACTGCTTATCCCATGTCGGAAGTCCGAGCTTTCTGGAAAGATACCGAATCTCTTCCTTATTCAGCTCCACATGGCGCAGCGGGCTTTTTACCCCGAGCTCACTGACCGCAATCAGCCCCGGTCTGTAATCTCCGTTGTCATCCATATTGGAGCCCTCTGCCACATGCTCGATATGATTGCGCGCAGCAATCTCGCCGATTTTCTCAAACAGCTCTTTTTTGCACAGATAGCAGCGGTTTTTCGGATTCTGGCAAAAGCCCTCGATTTTGAGTTCCTCCGACTCACAGACGATATGCCGGATGTTCTCCTTTTGGCAGAAGTCCTTTGCCTCATTCAGCTCTCTTTTCGGAAAAGAACAGGACATAGCAGTCACTGCAATCACATTCTCCCCGAGCGTATCATGTGCCACCCTCAGCAAAAATGTGGAATCCACACCGCTGGAAAAAGCTATGGCAACACTGCCAAGCTGTCTTAAATATTCCTTTAATTGTTCCAATTTTTCCTCGCATATCTGCTCGGATATCTGCATCTGTTGTTCCATGTAGTCCATCCCTTTCCTGATTTTTCATTAACTTCGTTGATCCGGTTCCGATTTTATATTTTGTGAAGATGCCCTCCGGTCTTTCTTTTTTATCCGGCATTTGCCTGTTTCCTATCTGTTTCCTATCTGTTTCCTATCTGCTTCCTGCCCCGCTGCCGCCTTCCGGTTGTTTCCGTCGCTGTCAGTCTCTGAAAAGTGTTCCATCCTGCGTGTTCCCGGCAAAGACCCGTTCCACCATCTCCCCGAGTATCGGGTCATAGACGAGGAGATTTAACCCGTTTTTATGCATCGAATAATCATGTCCGTCAACAACAATTTCCGTAGTTTCCCCTGCCGTCAGCCGAATCTCCATCCCATAGAGCGAAAGCTCTTTTTGGACCGCCGCTTCGTCCTCCGAAAACCCGGAAGCATTTGCCGGCTGTTCATCGGAAGCATCCAAAGCCTCCTCAAACAGCGTGCGGTCACCATCCCTTGCGAAGATGTGCGCATTGTCCTGTCCCTCATAATAGTTTTGACAACCGAATACGACATACCGATGCTCTGCAAGATACGTCATATACTCGGTAAAATCATCGATTGCAATCAGCTCGCACTTGTTTTCATAGCGCTCAAACAGCTCGGCAGACGCGTCAAAGCTCTCACAAACTTCCGGCTTTCGGCTCTGCCGCTTAGGAATTTCATACCTTGATGCGAGAAACTCCCCGACCGCCTCCGTCACCTTTTTTGCCTGAGGCACGTTGATATGCGCTTCCCCGTCCAGCACGGTATTTAAGTTCAGAAACGGAATATTCTCGCTTTCCGCGATACGAGCCACATCGTTATAGAGCTTCTGACGCTCGGCATTTCCGTTCGGGGTCTTAAGGAAAATAAGATCGACCCCTTCCCGCCTTGTCAGATCGATGATCTTAACAAGCCACTGCCTCGCTCTCGGAGGTATTTCCGCCCTCTCACTCTGGCTGACGACCTCCTCGGAGGCTGCCGGTGCATACTCTCTCAAAAACACAAACGGCGAGTATCCCTTCATCGGGTCTGTATGGTCCCGAAATGTCGCCTCGTATTTCTCTTTATCCAGGCTGCTCCATGTACTATGATACTTTGCAAGGTCAAAATAAAAGGAGCTTCGCAGCTGCCTCGGGACGCTGTCGTGAATCGCCCGCAGCTTATTGACCGACAGCGGCAGGTCATCGAGATTGATGTGATTGCCCCCCTCCTCCTCGTAGTCCTCGCCATATACGGTAAAGACCTCAAGAACAATCGCTTTCGGCTTCTGATATTTCAGAGCCTCCTTGATATAATAATAGCTGACCCAAAGCGGCTGTTCGTTGGCTGCAAAATCATAGCTCGTAATGCCGTATTCCTGCCACAGAACCGCCGGCGCGATATGCGCATAAAGCTGGGATGAGCCGATAAAGACAAAATCGAGACTATTTCTTTCCTCCTTGTAAAAGCCCTTGATCTTCGTCGTCGGGTTGTATTCCCCCTCGACGCGTTTGTCCCGGAGCACTGCGCTCACCAGATGAAACAGCAGGCAGAAGATCAGGACAAAGCAAAGCAGCCGGACTGCATCGTATTTTTTCATTTCCATTTTTTCCTCATGTATTCCCTATGTCATTCAAACCTTCTATACGGTGCCGGAAAGCTTTCATCCGCGTTTCCCTAAAAATTCCAGGTTCCATACAGTGCGGCACCGTCATTCTCGTCCCGGGAAGCTTCATCGGCGTTTCCCTAAAAGTTCCAGGTCCCATGCAGTGCGGCACCGTCATTCTCATCCCGGGAAGCATTCATCGGTATTTTCC
>JAFUZE010000044.1 GCA_017476765.1 Lachnospiraceae bacterium | reverse complement strand
GCACCGGTTTTTGCGCAGGTTTCCGTCAGCATTGCCGTGATCGTAGGTTACGGCATCATGATCGACGCAGGCACATCGACGCTGCGTGCGATTCTGATGTTCTCTGTTTACCTGTCGGCAAAGCTGTTCGGACGCACATATGATATGGCGACCGCACTGACGATTGCCGCCTGTGTGCTTGTCACGGACAATCCTGCCGTACTGGAATATGCAGGATTTGTATTCTCATTTGGGGCAATTCTTGCAATTTGCCTCTTTTATCCGGCAATGAAGGAGCTGATGGGACAGCGGGAGATAAGCGCAAGGTCAAAGATCGGAGGGAAGATTTATGATGCCTTCCTGCTCTCGTTCAGCGTGAGCCTCTTTCTTTTGCCGGTGCAGCTGTACTTTTATTATGAGCTTCAAACCTACGCGGTTTTAGTCAATTTAGCTGCCCTGCCGGTGTTTTCCGTACTCTTGTATTTGGCTTTTGCCGGAGGAATTGCGGCGATGCTCAGCCTGCGTGTCGGAGGGGTGCTCCTTCTGCCGTGCAGATGGCTGTTTTGCTTCTATCAGAGACTGCTGACGCTTGCGCGGAAGCTGCCGCATGGCAGGTATCTGTGCGGCAGACCGCAGAAGTGGCAGATCATCCTTTTTTATCTGGTTGTTTTGGGAGTGATCGTGTGGAGCCGCACCTCTTTTGGACACTTGCGGAGATCACGCAATGCGCAGGCACGGGGGCACAGGATCGCCGGCAGGCTGATACCGGTGCTGCTGCTCCAGACGGCAGTCTGCCTTTTGTGCGTGCATATCCGGTGGCACACGGAGATTACGTTTTTGGATGTGGGACAGGGAGACTGCTGCGTCATTGAGCAGAAGAGTGGAAGCACCTTTTTGATCGATGCCGGAAGCAGCGATGATACCCGCTGCGCAGAGCGCAGGCTGCTTCCGTTTCTGAAGGCAAATGGGATATGTGAGGTGGATTATGCCTTTCTCTCCCATCCCGACGAGGATCACATGAATGCGCTCATTGCCTGCATGGAAACAGCGGGGGAGAGCGGGGTGCGAATCAAAAATCTGGTATTGTCCGCCTATGCCGGTCAGGATGTAAAATATGAGAAGATCATAGCTGCGGCAATGGCGGCGGATTGTCAGGTAGTGAGCTTTGTACCCGGTGATGAACTGCGTATAGAGGATGTGGCAGAACCGTTTTGCATCCGCTGTCTGTTTCCCTACGGAACGGAGCGTTTTGCGGATATGAATGACCAGTCGCTGCTGCTGAAGGTGGAGGTCGGAGAGTTCCGGCTTCTGTTTACCGGAGATATGGCGGAGGCGGAGGAACGGGCGCTCTTAGGTGCGGCAAGGGAAAGCCCTGTGCTTTGGGAGGATATACAGAAGGTGGATGTCCTGAAGGTGGCGCATCACGGTTCGCGCTATTCCACCTGTGCGGAGCTTTTGGATGTGATCGCCCCGCAGGCTGCCGTAATCAGCTCGGGGCAGAGCAGCCGATACGGACATCCGCATGCGGAGACGCTGCAAAGGCTTGAGGAAGCAAAAAGCCGGCTCTTTCTGACAAAGGAGATGGGAGCGGTCACCGTAACCCTGTATGAGAGCAGGAAGTCCGGCATGCGGGCAGAGATTGCGGGATTTCTTTATCGGGAGTGAGTGGTCTTATGTGTAGTGTAAAATATTAAAAATCATAAAATGAAAGTGAAATATTGAATATTTTTTCGATTTGTGTTATAAAATATAACATAAATCGAAAAAGGAGAAAGTCTAATGTTTACAAAGATCAAAGTTCAAAACTATAAGTCACTTGTAAGGCTTGAAGTGGATCTTTCCTATAAGCAGGATAAAAAACCATTGGCAATCATTTATGGTGAGAACGGAGTTGGAAAGTCCAATTTTGCCTCTGTATTTTATACATTATATGAATCATTAAGAACTATGTCTATCAGAAATGTACTGCAACAGATTTTGGATAACAGACAGGATGCGGATGATGATTTGCTTCGTTTTTTAAGAAAAAATTTGCGTGAGACAGATGCCCTCATAAAAAGTTGTAAAACAATCAATTCAAAGGAAAATATGATTTTATGTTTTGAATTTATGCTTGATGGGCTTAAAGGAGAATATACGATAGAGTATGACGACGTAAAGCTCGTTTATGAAAAGCTGGAATTTGTGCTAAACAAGAACAAAACCGTTCTATATGAATTATCGGGGGATGATGCAAAAATAAATGACAAAATTTTTTCGGATGGTGATTATGCCAGGGAATTTAAAGGTCTTTTGAATAAATATTGGGGCAAGCATACGCTGCTTTCTATATTGCTTTTTGAAAAGGAGGATAAGGCAGACGGTTATATCGAGCAGCGGATTCATCCGAGATTATATCGGGTAATTGCAGCTTTTATGACAATGTCCATAAAGGTAAAGGCAGGAAATAGGGCTGAACGGGGGACAATAGGATTGAAACACAGAATTTTGAGAGAACTGGGACAAGGAGAGATTGACAGAGCAGAGGAAGCGGAGCTAAGAAAAGCAGAGTTGATGGTCAATGAATTTTTTACACTGGCGTATTCTGATATCAAGCAGGCATATTATCGTCTGGATTATAGGGATAATAAAATTAAATATTCGCTTGTTTTTAAAAAGCTACTATATGACAAGATAGTGGATGTAGATGTGGAATATGAGTCAACCGGAACGCTGCAACTTTTAGAAATCATTCCGTTTTTGCTCATGTGTGTAGAGGGAGAAACGGTCATCATTGATGAAATAGATACGGGGATTCATGATTTGCTGGTCAATAATATATTGGGGAATATTGTTGATTCCATCAATGGGCAGTTAATTATTACAACGCATAATACGATGTTGTTGGATTCGGACATTGCTCCAAGTTATATATACACGTTTATGGTGGATCGAAATGCGAATAAGAGCTTAACATCCATTGTGGAATACGAGGATCGTACACATCCAAATCTGAATTATCGTACCCGCTATCTGAAAGGTATGTATGGAGGTGTCCCGATCAGCAGAGATATTGATTTTGATGAACTGTGGGATATGATGGATTAGGGGGGATTCTTTGGGAAGATATGAACCATGTTATCTGAAAGCCGTAGTCATTGTTCATGGAAAATCCGAGAAGCAGATTTGCGACTATATAAAATCAAATCTGAGGTTGAAAATGGATGTTGTAAGTGATAAGAAGGGTGAAAAATCAATTCAGATTACAAGCCTGAAACATACATTAAATAATTCTGTCTTTGGAACCTTTAAAGGGTTTACCGAGTACTATAGTGATTTGCAAATAGTTACAGACGAAAAGAAAAAGCAAATTGCGTCCGATTTTAAAATATTTATTATTATGGATACGGATGACTGTACAGAAAAACAAAAGGAAGCATTTATAAATCGGGAAATGTTTAAAAAGCATTGGGCTTATGAATATATTGTACCGATTTACCACACTCCGAATTTGGAGGCGGTATTGATAAAAGCGAATATTCCATTTGAAAGAAGGGGGAAGGAGCGAAAAAAGGAGTATATAAGAATTTTCCCTACAGCGAAAAAGTATGCTTCAAGAGAGAGTGTGGAGCTTCGGACGTTTTGTGACGAGTTAAAGAAAATCAAAGAAACAAACATGGATGTGTTTATTGAGTTTTGCCTGATGTGTTAGCGCAATGAAGAATAGGAGTGCAGAAAACTATGTCACGTTATTTGGGTGTGCGAAGTGCGCCGCAACTTCGGTTACCGCGATGCATACGATAAAATGATAAGAGCGTCAAAAATGATTACACGGATTGTTTCGTGCCTCGCACTCCTACAATCCTATCCTACATTCGCAATTTCGTGGAGCTTCGCCCCACTTCTTGCTCATGTAGGGGCGGGTCATAAAGCCTTTCCTCCACTTGCAAGCAAGCTTGCCGTGGAGCAGGGCTTTTGACCCTGTAATCATAAAATAGTAGTAGCAACATTTTACAAATCATGTTAAAATGGACGCGGACATAATTTCAGAGCGTGGAAAGAAGGCTCGTATATGGGTATGATCAGGAATATAAAGGAAGAGATACGCATCATAAGAGAGAGAGATCCGGCGATTCATTCCTCGATGGAGGTTTTTTTATATCCAAGCTTTAAGGTAATGCTTCATTACCGGATTGCACATAAATTGTATCTGAGGAAGCACTACTTCTGGGCAAGATGGGTTTCCCAGAGAGCAGTACGGAAGACCGGCATTGAGATTCATCCGGGAGCCAAGATCGGGAAAGGGCTTTTTATCGATCACGGAAACGGTGTTATCATCGGAGAGACGGCGGAGCTTGGCGATAATGTCACGCTGTTTCAGGGGGTGACGCTGGGTGGTACGGGAAAGGAGCATGGCAAGAGACACCCGACTGTCGGAAACAACGTTATGATTTGTTCGGGAGCGAAGGTGCTCGGCTCCTTTAAGGTCGGAGATAACTCTAAAATCGGCGCCGGAAGCGTCGTGCTTGAGGAAGTGCCTCCGAACTCGACCGTAGTCGGTGTGCCCGGCAGAGTTGTCAAGCGCAACAACGTGTCCCTGCCGCAGGATTCAATGGATCAGTATCTGCCCGATCCGGTGCGGGAGGATATTGTGGAGCTGCAGCGCTCCAACACGGCACTGACAAACCGTCTGATCGAATTGGAGGAGAAGCTGAAGTATTA
The DNA here is from genome assembly GCA_017476765.1 of Lachnospiraceae bacterium. Taxonomy (GTDB): domain Bacteria; phylum Bacillota; class Clostridia; order Lachnospirales; family Lachnospiraceae; genus JAFUZE01. The sequence continues at coordinate 5,907 of JAFUZE010000044.1, read as the reverse complement.
TATGAAGGAAGCACAGAATGATTCGAACATATAGCAGAGACTAAATAATTCATTGTTTGACGTGTATTCGGTGTCAAACAATCAACAACTCTAGATTCAGAGATGTGAGAAAGAAATAGGAGATCTATATGAAAATTTACAATACACTTTCAAAAAGAAAAGAAGAATTTGTACCAATCGAGGAAGGAAAGGTGCGCATGTATGTGTGCGGACCGACGGTATATAATCTGATTCATATCGGAAATGCCCGGCCGATGATCGTGTTTGACACCGTGCGCCGCTATATGGAATACAAGGGCTATGATGTCAACTATGTTTCAAATTTTACCGATGTGGATGATAAAATTATCAAGGCGGCAATGGAGGAAGGGGTTGACGCATCGGTGATTTCCGAGAGATATATCGAGGAGTGCAAAAAGGATATGGCGCAGATGAATGTGAAGCCTGCGACGACGCATCCGCTTGCGACAAGGGAAATTGACGGTATGCTGGAGATGATTCAGACGCTGATCGACAAAGGCCATGCCTATGTGGCGGAGGACGGAACTGTCTACTATCGGACAAGGAGCTTCAAGGAGTATGGCAAGCTCTCACACAAAAATCTCGATGATCTGCAGGGCGGAAACCGCTCGCTGCTCGTATCCGGAGAGGATCAGAAGGAGGATCCGCTGGATTTCGTCTTGTGGAAGCCGAAAAAAGAGGGAGAGCCATACTGGGAGTCTGCCTATTGCCAGGGACGGCCGGGGTGGCATATTGAGTGTTCGGTCATGAGCAAAAAATATCTGGGCGATTCGATCGATATCCATGCCGGAGGAGAGGATCTGATTTTCCCGCATCATGAAAATGAGATCGCACAGTCCGAGGCGGCAAACGGTGTTCCGTTTTCCAAATACTGGATGCACAATGCGTTTTTGAATATTGACAATAAAAAGATGAGCAAATCGCTCGGAAACTTTTTTACCGTGCGCGATATCAGTGAAAAATATGATCTGCAGGTACTGCGTTTCTTTATGCTGTCCGCACATTACAGAAGTCCGCTTAATTTCTCGGCGGAGCTGATGGAGGCTGCCAAAAACGGACTCGAGAGGATTGTCACGAGCGCGGCAAACTTAAAGTATCTTGCTGCGCATGCACAAGGGGCGCAGCTGACGGAGGAGGAGCAGAAGCTTTTGGAGGATGCCAACGCTTATACCGCACAGTTTGAACAGGCGATGGACGATGATTTTAATACGGCGGATGCCATCGCTGCAATCTTTGATCTCGTGAAGTTTGCCAATACCCATGCGGGGGACGCTTCTTCGAAGGCTTTTGTGCAGGGACTGCTCGATCAGCTTGTGCTGCTCTCGGATATTTGCGGTCTGATCGTCCTGAAGGAAGAGGAAATGCTGGACAGTGAGATTGAAGCGCTCATTGAAGAGAGAAGTCAGGCGAGGAAGGCAAAGGATTTTAAGAGGGCAGATGAGATCAGAGAGGAACTGCTTTCGAAGGGAATTGTTTTGGAGGATACGCGTGAGGGAGTAAAATGGAAGAGAGCTTAAGTCTTTTGGACAGCATCAAGGAGACCTTTGCGTGTGAGCCTGTGGATATCCAGACGTATTCCCCGCTGACGCTTGCGTATATCGGGGACGATGTGTACGATCTGATCGTGCGGACAGTCGTTGTGGAACGTGGAAACCGTGCGGCGAATCAGCTTCATAAGAGCTCGAGCCGTTTGGTGAATGCAAAGGCGCAGGCGCAGCTGATTGAGGCAGTCATGGGGCTTTTGACTGAGCAGGAGAGAAGCGTTTACCGCAGAGGGCGCAACGCCAAATCCTATACGAGTGCAAAAAATGCATCGATTGCCGATTACCGAAAGGCAACCGGATTGGAGGCGCTTTTCGGATATTTGTATCTGACGAACCGGACAGGGCGGATTCTGGAGCTGATGAAAAAAGGCTTTGAACTGCTTGGTACGGAGCTGTGACAGACGGTACGCATTTCAGTATAAATGTAAAAGCCGTGTAGAAAGCCTGCGGCAGGAAAAGAGGAAGAATATGGGTGATACGGAACTTATGATCGAGGGAAGAAATGCTGTGATTGAGGCATTTCGTTCCGGTAAAACGATAGATAAGCTTTATATTCTGGACGGATGTCAGGACGGACCGGTCATGACGATCAAAAGAGAGGCAAGGAAGCAGGACGCTTTCATCAAATATGTGGCGAAGGAACGGCTCGATCAGCTTTCGGCGACGGGGAAGCATCAGGGAGTCATCGCTGTGACGGCGGCATATGAGTATGCGCAGGTGGACGATTTGTTCAAAAATGCGGAGGAAAAGGGAGAGGTGCCCTTTTTCTTTTTACTTGATAATATCGAGGACCCGCACAATCTCGGGGCAATTATCCGGACGGCAAATCTTGCCGGTGCACATGGCGTGATTATCCCGAAAAACCGTGCGGTCGGTTTGACGGCGACCGTGGCACGCACCTCGGCAGGGGCGCTGAATTATACCCCGGTTGCAAAGGTGACGAATCTTGCAAAGACGATGGAGCAGCTCAAAAAGAAGGGGCTGTGGTTTGTCTGTGCGGACATGAACGCAGAGACGATGTACAACGTGAATCTGACCGGACCGATCGGGCTTGTGATCGGGAATGAGGGGAACGGTGTCAGCCGTCTTGTCAGAGAGACGTGTGACTTTTCCGCCTCGATTCCGATGAAGGGAGACATCGATTCGCTCAATGCATCCGTGGCAGCAGGCGTGCTCGCCTATGAGATTGTCAGACAGAGGATGGGTGTATGAGTGTATTTGAAAGCTATCATGATTATACGGACGAGGAATTGTTGTCAAGACTCCGTGACGGGGAAACAGCCATCACGGATTATTTGATGGAAAAATACAAAAATCTTGTGAGAAGCAAAGCCAAAACGATGTTTATTCTGGGGGCGGACAATGACGACCTGATTCAGGAGGGGATGATCGGGCTGTTCAAGGCAGTGAGAGATTATGACAGCGGCAGGGATGCCAGCTTTTACACGTTTGCGGAGCTCTGCATCGCCAGGCAGATGTACACGGCGATTCAGGCATCCGGCAGAAAGAAGCATATGCCGCTCAATTCTTATATATCGCTCTACAGCAATATGGCACAGGATGATTCCAGGGAAGAAGGGGCGGAGGCGATACTGGTCAACGCACTTGCCGCGGAGGGGGAGACGAATCCGGAGGAGCTGTTCATTGATAAGGAGAATGCAGAGCAGCTCGAGCACAAGCTCCACAAAGAGCTGAGTCCTTTTGAGAGACAGGTGTTGGATCTGTATATGACCGGCATGGGCTACATCCAGATCGCGAGGGTGCTCGGAAGGGATGAGAAGTCTGCGGACAATGCGCTGCAGCGGGTCAAGGCGAAGCTGCGCAAGGTGCTCGCATAAAGCAACAGAGGTGGCTGCTTTTGTGCACTGTAGGATTGGGCTGGTGAGTGGGCAGAAACATGCATCAAAGCGTTTTGCTTTCTTGACTTTCCGGACAAACAGGAATAGAATGGGAGTATCAAATCTTTTAAGAAGGAGTGGGTAGACTATGGGAACCAAAAAACAAAGTGTATTCAGGAGGCTTACAACGGCACTGCTCTGTTCGATGCTTGCAGCGGCGCTCGTATTTACAGTGACACCGATTTCCGCACAGGCAGCAGCGAAGAAGGTGACGGCGTCAACGAATTATAAGAAGGCACCGAAGCTGAAGGTCGGAACGAATAAGGTGACGGCAAAGAAGAACAGTGCGTATGTGAAATTTACCGCAGCAAAGGCAGGCACCTATACATTCACGATGTCCGATGTGGCTACGATACCTGCCAAAAAACCGGATCATAACCTCGGTCATTTTACGATCAGGAAGGACACCGGTTACTATTTGTCCGCACAGAAGGTCAGCACGAACGGCGGAAAGGAAACCTATCTGGAGATGGCTACGAAGGACAGCTATAACGATTATTACAAAGGTCAGAAGGTGAAGAAGAATTCCTATCTTGCAAGCCGTTACGGGAAGCTGAAGCTCAAAAAGGGTGAGACCGTATATATTCAGTACTTCCATACGGGCGGAAAATGCAGCTACACGATGAAGGTAAAAAAAGGTTGACAGTCAGCCCCAAACGCCGGAGCAATACGGTGTTTGGGGTTTCTTTATGCCATGTCACAGAACGTCTGTCCTGTGACATAGAGAAGAACATAAAAGAAGATGAAGGAATGCAAAATGACATAAAAATAAAATAAAAATAAAAAAGAAGCCCTGCCATCAGGACTTCTCAAAATAACAAGAGCGCGAGACGGGACTCGAACCCGCGGCCTCGACCTTGGCAAGGTCGCGCTCCACCAACTGAGCCACTCGCGCATGTTTGACTTGTGTTCCACAAGCAAGGTTTATGATAGCAAAGAAAAAGATATTTGTCAACACCTAAAATAAATTTTTTTTGACCCGTATATAGAAAAAGAAGACAGAATATGGTATTCTATATGTATGAAATTGCATGGAATCAGAACGAAAAAGGAACAGGACATGGAGATAGGGGAAAAAAAGCTGCAGTGTCTGAGCGGCAGCACCTTAAAGCTGATCGCAATGGCATCCATGCTGATTGACCATACGGCGGCTTTTTTTCTGCTTTATGCAAGACCGCTTTATCATCATGGAACAGAAGCATTTCCGCATGCAGAGCTTGTCTATCAGGTGATGCGGCAGATCGGAAGGACGGCGTTTCCGATTTTCTGTTTTTTGCTTGTGGAAGGCTTTTATCACACAAGTGACCGCTTCCGTTATCTTGCAAGGCTGATGGTGTTTGCGCTCTTATCGGAGCTTCCGTTTGATCTGGCAACGCAGGGGCGCATCGTGGGCTGGAAATATCAGAATGTATTTTTTACGCTGTGTCTGGGCATGGGCATGATGATGCTTCTTTCCGTAGTGGCAGATGCGCCAAAGACGGAAAACGGACAGCGGATGATGCCGGCGCTCCGTCTTGTGCTCTGCGCATGCATCTGTCTGTTTTTTCTCTGGGCAGCAGAGGCAATACGCTGTGATTACGGCAGCAGAGGAATTCTGCTGATTTTGATTCTTTACTGGCTGAGACCATACAGAGCTTTGGCATGTGCTGCAGGCTATGTGTCTTTTCTGTGGGAGGCGTTCTGTTTTCCGGCTTTTTTGCTCATTCCGCTTTATAACGGGAAGCGGGGAATCCGATTGAAATATGTGTTCTATGCGTTTTATCCGGTGCACATATTGCTTTTATATTTTCTTAAGACGAGGGTGTTTTAGGAACTGTTATTTTTGAACAGTTCCTTAGCAGATTGGGATATGGTTCACTCCTGCAGTGAACAGGAACGAGAGATGGGAGGATTACTATGAAGCTGACATTTATCGGAGCGGCACACGAAGTGACGGGCAGCTGCCACTGCCTGCAGGCTTGTGGCAAAAATATTTTGGTGGACTGCGGTATGGAGCAGGGAAGCGATACGTTTGAAAACGCAGAACTGCCGGTCGATGAGGCACAGATTGACTATGTGCTTTTGACACATGCCCATGTAGACCATTCGGGAATGATTCCGTTTTTGTATGCGAGAGGCTTTCGGGGACAGGTATTTATGACGGATGCTACGGCAGATCTTTGCAGTATCATGCTGCGTGACTGTGCGCATATTCAGATGCAGGAGGCAGAGTGGAAGAACCGCAAGGCGCAAAGGCGCAGGGACAATGAGGTGACGGAGCCGATTTACACGATGGAGGATGCGGATGGTGTTATCCGCCGGATTGTGCCGTGCCACTACGATGCGAAGGTGGAGCTTTGTGAGGGGATTACGATTCGTTTTACCGATATCGGGCATCTGCTTGGCTCTTCTAGCATCGAGGTATGGATTGAGGAAGGCGGTATCAGCAAAAAGATTGTTTTTTC
>JAFUZE010000043.1 GCA_017476765.1 Lachnospiraceae bacterium | reverse complement strand
CAGTGCATTGATGACCGCTATACTAGTGTGCTGACTCGTTCAAATTTGAACTAAATCCGCAGGAGATTGGTTCGAGAGTGTATGCAAAAAAACGGAGGCGATGCGGGCATCGTCGAGGCTTTTTGACATGCGCTATCGAGCCAATAGACAAGGAGTTAGTTTGAATATGAACGTGCCAGTGCACTAGTGCACTGATCCGAAAAAGTAAGAGAACCCATCAAGGGTTCTCTTCTCTTACGATCGTTGCACGACGTTTCTTTTTAGATTCATACATGACTTTATCCGACTGCTGCAAAATGCTGCTGAAATCAAACTCCTCATTGCACACAAACGGCTTAATGCCGATCGATGCCTCCACATAGTACGGTTTGTTCGATCTGCTGTTCAGATCGGCAAAGGCATCCTTAATCTTCTGCTTCATTTTGCTTACGAAATCCTCCTCATCCGAGGCAACCATCATCATAAATTCATCGCCGCCCATTCTGCCCACAATGTCATGCTTTCCGCAGCTGGCATTGAGTGTCCGCGCGCACTGGATAATGGCATAATCGCCCTCCGCATGACCGTATTTATCATTGATCTCCTTTAAGTGATCCAGATCGGCAAAAACAAAGTATGCGTTTCTTCCCTCATTCTTTTTGTTGAATTCAAATGCCTTCTCGCCGAAGCCCCTTCTGTTCAGCATGCCCGTCAGCTCGTCAAAGGCGGAGATGAACGAGAGAACCTTATTCTTCTCTTTTAACAGCCTCATCGAGCTCTCGAGTTTCTTCTGAACCTGACGTTCATTCATGGAAAGCTGCATAAAACGCAGAACACTTCCGACCATCAGGCTGTACACATGGACAGACAATGCCTCATCCGGATTCACATCACACGCAAGTATTCCGAAATGGCAGTTTTCCGCAAAAAGCGGGAATACCATATAGCTTTTGTTCGTATTATTTTTGTTCTTAAAAAGATTCAGGATTCCCTGTTTCACGTTGACGATCGGACGCTCCTGCCACGAAAACGACATCATGTTGTCCTGATTAAAGTAAGCCGCCACAGAGAGCTCCTTCGGAGAAATCCATTCCTTATCCTGCCTGCAGATTACGGCATCCTCCGTCACACAGATCATCGCACTGCGCACGCCCATCAGTTTCAGTCCCTTGACACAGTTGTAATACATCTGCTGCTCATCATAAATGTATTCCAGAAGCTTGCGCTCAAAAACCGGGCTCATCGAAGTCTTGAGCTGATAGTCGCTATACTCCTTCTGCTTCATCTCAACCATGTAGGATCTGACATATTCGCTCATCTCGGTTACAGCCTTGAACAGACGCTTTTTCTTTTGATCCTCCATATCACTCCAGATGTAGTGATGGAAAAGATTACCGTATTCCCGAAGCAGCACATCCATCGAGATAAACTGGCCGTACTGATCCTGTATAATATTGCGAACCAGATGCATCAGATGATTTTTATCATACTCTTCATCTCCGGAGCCTGACGAGAGCAGGTATGTGTTAATCGTAAATTCCAGCAGCTCCCTGATATAATCGCACATCTTGTCAAAAAAGGCATCGCTCTCCTGATTCAGCACGATCTTGTCCGCCGCCTCTCTCGCAATGTCCCCGACATGCTCGAGAAGATACTGCGGTTCTTTTCCGACATATTTTCTGTCTCTCTTCCGTTCCAGACAGCCGCAGGAAGAACGCTTGCAAAATGCTGCCGGAACCTTTAAGGTAATTCTCTCCGATCCCTTCCCGAGACGGATTGCTTCCTTCAGTGCCCGATACCCCATGTCATAGCCGTTCTGATCGACTGTTGTCAGAGGCGGATCCATGCTCTGCGCAAGCTGACAGTTGTCATAGCCGGTCACCGCAATGTCCTCACCGACCCGCAGGCCCTTTTTCTTACAAGCGGCATAGGCTCCCATCGCCATCTCATCGTTTCCGCAGACAATCGCCTCCAGATCCGGATACTGCGTAAGCAGCGCCTCTGTGCTGACGACACCGGATCCCGTGGAGAAATCTCCGAAAATAATATAATTCTCCGGCATCTCCAGACCATGCTCCGTCATTGCATCCACATAAGCCTGCATTCTCTGCTGTGCATCGACATTGCCCTCCGGTCCGGAAATGTAGGCAATTTTCTTATATTTGTGATCGGCGATCAAATGCTCCACGGACGCCTTCATCCCGTTGTAGTTGTCGCTGATGATGTAGTTGCCTTCATCCAAATCCTCCAGCACAATATAAGGAATACGGGAAAACTTACTTAGGAATTTCGCTTTATTATTTTCCATCAGATGTACACCGATCGTTCCGTAGGAAACAATGAGCACATCCACACCGGCAAGCTCCGCATAATCGTAGACTGTATTCATCTGATAATCGTATTGGCTGACATCTCCAAACTCCTGGAATACTGCATCATCCTGCGTTTTTTGCGCACCAAGCATAAAAATAACATTGGCATTATAATCCTTTGCCGCCTGATAAATACCATGCACAAGCTCCTGTGGATGATATGTATTGACTTTTCCGATCAGCACTCCGACATTAATCTGTTCTTTTTCTCTCTGCTCTTTCTTCATCGTATCACCACCAACGTTCTGTTTTTCACTCTTTCCGGTAATTCTCTATATGGATACTACATTTTTCGCTCCAAGATTGCCACAAGATAGTCCCACATCCTCTGCGCCGAGGAAATCGACAGTCTCTCCCTTGTCGTATGAATGTCATAACTATCCGGTCCGAAGGAAACACTGTCGAGTCCTTCGATCTTGTCTGCCAGAATTCCGCATTCCAACCCCGCATGAACGGCTAAAACAACCGGCTTTTCCCCGAACAGCTCCTCATAGACCGCACACATCTGCGCTGTCAGCTTCGAATCCTTCTTCAACTCCCACGCCGGATAATCCCCGGTCAGGGAAATCTGTGCTCCGGCACGGAAAAGGCTTTCACAGATCTCCTTGCGCAATGCTTCCTTTGCTTTTTTGTCCGAGCTTCGAATGGAGAAGGATAGGTGCATCTGCCGTCCTGCCGTTTGTATAATTCCCAGATTGAGGGATGTTTCCACCAGATTCGGCAGTTCACGGCTCATGGACTGCACACCGTTTTTCGTATTTTGCAAAAAATTCAGGAGCTTTGTCGTCTTTTCGGTCAAAAAGACCTCCTCGCTCTGCTTCGTTTCCTGTATATCCGATACAATCCGCAGCTGCGGATCGGTGTTTTCAAATTCATGCCGGAAGGCTTCCTCCCACTGCGCAAGAAGCCGGTGAAGCTGCTCCTTTTGTTCCTTTCTCACAAGCAGCACCGCCTTCGCCCTTGCCGGAATGACATTATCCTTTGTCCCTCCGTCCAGGCTGATCAGACGAAACTCTATTTTCCCTGCAAGATCATAGAGCATTCTTCCCATAAGAATATTCGCATTGGCTCGATGATGATGAATCTCCGTGCCGGAATGTCCTCCTGTCAGACCGTCAGGCTCCACCGTGCAGCGGCAACACTCCTCCGTCGTCTGCACCGTTTCGCTTATATCCGCAAAGCTTCCGTTCACCCTCACGCCTCCCGCACAGGAAACCGTCAGCTCACCCTGCGTCTCCGAATCGATATTCAGAAGGCGCTTTCCCTTGAGCATCGACAAATCGATAAAGAGCGCTCCTTCCATTCCGACCTCCTCATCCACGGTGAGAATCACCTCCAGCCTCGGATGCCTCAGCGTATCGGAGTCAAGCAGTGCAAGCGCATAGGCAACCGCAATTCCGTCGTCTGCGCCAAGACTCGTGCCCTCCGCATAGACGAGATCATCCCCGACTGCCAGCTTCAATCCTTCCTTTTCCATATCGATCGGGCAGTCCTCTTCCTTCACTGCGACCATATCCATATGTCCCTGGATCATCATCGGCGGCTCCTGTTCATAGCCCGGCGACGCCTCCTTGATGATGATGACATTATTCAGTTCATCCTGATAATACTGCAGCTTCCTCTCACGTGCGAACGATACGAGATAATCACTGATCTGTCTGGTGTTGCCCGACCCGTGTGGGATCCGGCAGATCTGTTCAAAATAGTAAAAAACCTTTTCCGGTTGCAGCTTCTCTAACATTGTTCAGCCAGCCTCCTGCTCTTCCTGTATTCCTGCCTGTTCTCTGTCTATGAGGCATCTCAACATTATTATACGCTGATTTTCATTTTTTATATAACCGCTCGAATGGTTCTGGTAATTTCATCCAATTCTAATCTTCCTAATATTGATTTTATCATGTTTGCAGACAAAATCAACCCAACTCAAACTATTTTTACCAATAAAAGCGTAGAAAAAAAGCGGGTAAATTGTGAAATCCGCACAATTCATCCGCTTCTTTGTTATGCGATTTTCGATTTTGCTACTTCTGCAAGCTCCTTAAAGCCTTCTGCATCGTTCACTGCCATCTCTGCCAGCATCTTTCTGTTGATGTCGATTTCCGCAAGCTTTAAGCCGTACATAAATTTGCTGTAGCTTAAGCCGTTCAGTCTTGCCGCCGCATTGATACGTGCGATCCACAGCTGTCTGAACTGGCGTTTTCTCTCCTTACGTCCTGCATAGGAGCTTGCCAGTGCTCTCATGACCGACTGCTTTGCGACTCTATACTGTTTTGATCTTGCACCTCTGTAACCCTTTGCAAGCTTTAATACCCGGTTATGTTTTTTCTTTGCGTTTAATCCGCCTTTAATTCTAGCCATTTTCTGTTTCCTCCTTGCGACTTATAAATATGGTAAAATCTTTTTCATATTCTTAACATTGGTTTCATCTGTCATTGCGGCATGTCTGAGATTTCTCTTTGTCTTGGTCGTCTTCTTTGTCAAAATGTGACGCTTGTACGCCTTATTTCTCTTTAATTTACCTGTTCCTGTAACCTTGAAACGCTTTGCTGCTGATCTGTTTGTCTTAATTTTTGGCATTTTTTATTCCTCCTAAATCTTTGTCCATCTACCTTATTTTTTCTCGGCTAAAAACATCGTCATGCTTCTGCCTTCTACCTTTGGTGCTTTCTCCACAACCGCGATGTCGGCAAGGCTCTCGGCAAAATCATCCAGAATATGTTTGCTGTTTGCCATGTGTGCCATCTCACGACCTCTGAACCTGAGCGTAATCTTTACCTTATCGCCCTTTGTCAGGAATT
>JAFUZE010000042.1 GCA_017476765.1 Lachnospiraceae bacterium | reverse complement strand
TGCAGGACATGAAGTCGGATATTGAGAATTTGAAGTCGGATATGAAGGGCATGAAGTCGGATATTCAAAATCTGAAGTCAGATATTGAGGATATCCGGCAGAAGACGACGAAGATGAGTCTGGTGATTGAAAATGAACTCCGCATCAATATTCAGCGGATAGCGGAAGGGCATCTCGATTTATCCAGAAATCTGCACGATGCGATGAGACCAAGCAATGAAGTGGAGATGCTCTCCATCAAGGTAAGGATGATGGAAAGCGAGCTGAAGGATTTGAGGGATACCGTATCGAATCTTCGCAATCGCAATATTGCCACGAATTATTGTGCGGAATAAACAATGTGGAATAAACCAGTATCTTCTTAATAGAAAAACCGCTCAGATTTTCGGTCTGAAGCGGTTTTTTGTGATATTTTATTTCATTGGATATCAGCTATTTCTTTATAGCCTTTGTCGTGACAATGCTGCTGTAAGAGCTGTATTTCTTTTTGCTCCCCACAAGTGCATAGGCGCGTACGCGAACCTGATATACTTGTCCGGCTTTGAGCTCCGTCAAGGTATCGCTGAGATTTTTATCGGCTTCGACGGTCTTACGGATCCATTTCCGCTTGCCCTTGATGCGGTAGCAGATCTGGTAGCCGGAAATAAGTCCCGAGGAAGCATTCCTTTTGGCCGTGATCTTCAAGGCTCCGCCGGATTTGACCGTCGCTTTTACTGCCGTTGGCTTGGTCACGGCAATCTTAAATTTCACTTTCCGGGTGCCGGTGTAATTTTTGCCTTTTGCCTTAATGGTAATCGTTGCTGTGCCCGGCTTTTTGTTATTCTTGTAAGTGACCGTGTAATCTGTACCGGTTTCCAGCGTGTTGTCATCGTTGTAAAGCTTCACCTTAGGGCGAAGCGCCTTTCCGGTGTACGCCTGTGCGGATATTGCCTTCACCTTCAGATTTTTAAGGAGCTGAGGCTTGATTTTAAACTTCGAGGATACGCTTCCGGTGTAGTTTTCTGTCCCGATGGCTGTAATTGTCGCAGTTCCCACATCCTCATTGTCCTCGTATTCAAATTCGATGCCGTCGGTAATGTCCAGTCCGTCAAGTATTACAACGGCTTCCGGCTCGATTTCCGAACCGGTATAGTAGCAGTCCGAGACCTTGATTACGGCGTTATCAATGACTCTTGGCAGAATACGGAAGGTAGCGGAAGCTTCGCCGTCATAGTTTTCGCCGGCAGGTGAAATCGTAACGGCAGCGGTTCCGGCTCCGTCATTGCCCTCGTAATCGGCTTCATAGTCAACGCCCTCTGTCAGCGTCCTGCCGCCGCATGTTACCGTGAGGGCAGGAGTAATCTCCACATCGGCGTTTACATAGGTCTGATCCGGAATCGGTGCGATGATTGCATCGGTGAGTGTGCGCGGCAGAATTTCAAACTCTGTTTCCGCAGTTCCGGCATAGGTGCCCTGATCCTTCGTTCCGGTAATTTTGATCGTTGCGTCACCGGCATCGATGTTGTCCTCATAGGATATAGTGTAATCCTGATCCTTTGTCAGTGTCAAAATCTCCGTCCCGTATTTTAACGTGACCGTGAAGTCCGGTGTGATGGCAGAGCCTGTGTAGGTCTGTTTCGCAATGGCACTGAAAACGGCTTCGGTAATCAGGATACGCAGATCGAACTCGATCACAATTTCATCGTTCGTTGTAACATCGCTTGTAAAATTGCTGCCCTGCCAGTTGAGCGTGACAACGGTATGTCCCACTTTGTCGTTGCCGCTGTAGGAAAGCACATAATTCTTCGAGTCAAGCGGTATTTTATTAAGCTGTACCTCGCCGATTTTGAACGGCTTTCCTTCAAAGCTTCCGACATAGTTTGCATCAATCAGATCACCGTCAGCGTCGTGGAAGGTGACTGATTTTGCATCGATCTTGTCAAGCGGCGTGATCTGGAATGTCTTAACGCCTTCGCTGCTCTGCGTATGTCCGGCATAGGTTCCGATTCCGATAATGCCTGCCGTTGCACCTGTTGTGACATCCTTGTTATTCTTATATTCGACAAGGTAGTCTTTGCCCTCCGTCAGCAGCGTTCCGTTGCTATACGCCCGGATTGCCGGCTTGATCTCTCCTCCGGTGAACGGATAGGACAGTATGCCGTTATCGTCCGATGTATCGACAAACTCGATGGATGCAAGCTTATCGATATCATATCCGATTCGGAACGTCGCCGTCGTCTCGCCCGTCATATTGTTGCCGAGCGCTTTTACGATGACCGTTGCCGTGCCGACAAGACGGTTGTTTTTGTAGCTGACCTTGTATTCAATCGGCTCCTCGCTTCCGGCGCCAGTATTTGTGACTGTGTTGCCGTCGATGCTTACAATGACACCCGGCTTAAGTGGTTTTTCGTTGTAAATATAGTAGGCAGTCTCACCGTCGATAGAATCATAGTCCGAGAAGGAAATTTTTACATTGGCTGCCTGAAGGCTTGCTTTCTCTATCGTGGCAGTGGCTGTGACGGTTCCGGCATAGTTGCCTTTTCCTGTAAGCTCCAGGATATAGGTTCCTGTCTCCTTTAAGGACTGAGAATTGCCGTTCTGATCTTTGACTGCTGTGATCGTATAATCCGTGCCCTGCACTAATGTAACGGCAGTGCCGCCTAAAGTGGTCGTGGCTGTGATGACAGGAGTCTGTACTGCGCCGTTGAACGTCAGGGTGTCTACCTTTACCTCCGCTTCCTCAAAAGCGGTCGCATTTCCCGTGATGGTAAAGACCGCTTCGAGCGTGCCGGTGTAGTTGCCCTTGCCGGTGACTTTGACCTTTGCGGTGCCTGCTCCGACATTTATGTTGTCTGCATATTCGACGGTATAGTCCGTACCGGCTTTTAACGTTGCCGCTTTTGCGCCGGAGACGAGAGAAGCTGTCACGCTGACCGTCGGTTCAAGCGCTTTTCCGATATACTCCTGTGGGTCGATGGCTGCAACCTCAGCGGCGGAAGCTCCCGTCTGACTGTCTGCGGAGGATAGGTCAAATTGCGCAATCTCAAAGCTGACCTCCCTTGTGCCGATAAAGTTGTCGCTGGCTGCTCCGATAACTGCGGTTGCTGTTCCGGCGTTAATATTGTTTTTATAAGAAAGAACTTTGAAATCTGTGCCGTATACAGCACTTACTGTTTCGGTGCCTGCCTTGTATGTCAGCGAGAGATTCTCATATCCGCCGGAAACGGCGGCTTGCAGCGGCAAAGTCTGCTGTCTGCCGTTGTAGATGGCTGTCTCCGGATCCCGGTAGGAGAAGGCTGCTGCCTGCTCGTCGGAGATGTTGACCGGATCAATGACGACATCAATCGCATAGACACCTGTAAATTTTAAGTTCAGTGTATCGTCATCCTCGTCCTCAGCGATAGCGGTGACGGTGATGATATGGTTTCCGGCATCCTTGAGTTCATCGCCGGCTGTAATCTCATAATCCACGTCTTTTGTCAGCGGTATGCCGTTTGCAGTGATGGAGATTCCGAAATCTTCAATCGTGTATGCGGCCCCTTTATATGGAAGAGAGTGGTAGCTGAGCGTCGCATTCGTCTGCTCATCGAGTATAACCGGCTTCGTCTCATAAGTGCCTGTGAAGAAGCCTTTGTAATGATTTTGATAAGTAATCGTATAAGTACCGCCGGTCGCCGTAGTGTTTGTATAGGTGATGGTGTAGTCCTCATCTTCCACGAGCGTCAGCGTTTTTGCTTCCGCCTGCTGATAGGTGATTGTGACGGAAGGACGGACTGTATCTTTGCCCGTGTACGTCGGATTATCGACTTTGCAGGTAACGGCATCAATATGCTTCGATTCCGGCTCGTCCGGTTCTCCCGTAAGCCGCGTCAGGGTAACCGGAAGAATCGTGAAGGACAGCGTCGTCATACCGGTGTTGTCCTCGATTCCTTCTATTGTAATGGTTGCCTTTGCATCCGTCGTGGATACTTCCGTATTGTTGCTGTATTCGGTAATGAGATAGCTGTTCGAATCTAAAGCTGTCCCATCGTATGTCAGAGAAAAAGGCGGCCGGATCGCTGAGCCGGTCCAGATAAAGCAATCCTGCGCATTTGTCTCCGGATTTGTGAGGGCAGACGTATAGGCAACCTCCAGCTTTGAAGGGTCAATTTTACTGAAATCCAGTCCCGCATGCTGCTCATTTTCACCGGAACCGCCGTTGTTACCGTCCTGTTGACCGGAGCTGCCGCTGTGATCGTTCTGCTGACCGGAATCCCCGCTGTGATCGTCCTGTTGACCGGAACCGCCGCTGCTATCGTTCTGCTGACCGGAATCCCCACTGTGATCGTCCTGTTGACCGGAGCTGTCGCTGTTACCGTCCTGCTGACCGGAGCTGCCGTTGCCGCTGCCATCGTTCTCATTTCCTGACGGAGTTTCTCCTTCGGGATCATCTGCTGCGCACCCCAGCGTCTCTGCTGCCGGTTCGTTTTGCCGGAATGCAGCGCCTTCTTCCGTCGGTTCGCTTTGCAACAATGCGGCGCTTTCCTCCACCGATTCATCCTGCGGGAATGCTATGCCTTCTTCCGCCGGTTCACTTTGCCGGAACGCACCACCTTCTTCCGACTTTGCAGAAAGCGGTTCTGCATAAGATGTAATCGGAATATTGGTCAGCGCAAGAACGATTGCCATAGACAGTGGTACGATCTTTTTCAGTTTCTTCATCATTCATTTCCCTTTCTGCCAGTACTCTTAAATTTTTGTGTAAGAAAATTGTAAAAATTTGTCCTTATTTTAGCATAGAACAAAGGAATTGTCTATGTTTTTCGGGGCTTTCAAGGGGAAAAGCACGCTGTTTTGTTGTATATTTGCGGGTTGTATTTTTCTTTTTGTACGAATAAAAGAACAATTGGTAAAATATAAAAATTTAAATTGGCTATTCCCTTTTTGCATAATTTGATGTACAATAAGCTCAAAAACAAAATAATTTTTTTGTGGATTGGGTGCTTGAAGGGAAAGGAGCGATTGGGAAAAGGGAGTAAAAAAGGAATACATAGAAGCTAATATAGAAGTGAAAACTGCATTTATTCAGGCGTTGTTTGCCATTATAAATGAATGGTAGACTCTTATGGTGTAAAAAGTATATTTGAGTTTACAATCATAAGAGGAGAAAAAGAAAAAATGAGATTGAAAAAATTTTTTGCGTTTGCATTGGCAGCAACTTTGATCGTATCAGCTGTGCCTGCTTTTGCTGCAGATAAGACAGACAGTTTAGCTAAGGCAACGGCATCGTCTAATGATGTATCCGGAGACAGTGTGTCCGATAACAAGGAGCCGGGTGTATCCGACAACGATGATAATAACAAGCCGGGTGTATCCGACAACGATGATAATAACAAGCCGGGTGTATCCGACAACGATGATAACAACAAGCCGGGCGTATCTGACAACGATGATAACAACAAGCCGGGCGTATCTGACAACGATGATAACAACAAGCCGGGCGATACCAAACCGACTGACACTAAGACAGGCGATACTAAGACAGACGATACCAAGAAGGATGAGACTAAAACAGACGATACTAAGAAGGATGAAACCACAAAGGAAGAGACCGTAACTCCTGTTGTCAAGACAAACGCAGGCAAGGGTATCACGCTTCAGGTGAAGAAGTCTACATCTGCGATTGTAGCCAGCGGTCTGGTAAAAGGCGACGCCGTGAAGTCATGGACGAGTTCGAATACAAAGGTTGCTACAGTAAAGAAGAGCGGTAAATTAGGTTCTAAGATTACTGCTAAGAAGGTTGGTACGGCTACCATCACTGTAGAGACAAAGCTTGGTGCAAAGGCTTCCTTCAAGGTTACGGTGCAGAAGAAGAAAGTGGTACTTAAGAGCATCAAAGTGAATGCAACCAAGAAGACTCTTAAGGTAAAGAAGAAATTCACGATCGTCGTAACGAAGAATCCTTTAACCGCACAGGATAAGGTGACATTCAAGTCATCGAACAAAAAGGTTGCAACCGTATCTTCTAAGGGCGTTGTAACTGCAAAGAAGAAAGGTAAAGCAACCATTACTGTAAAAGCCGGAAAGAAGACAAAGAAGGTTAAGATTACAGTAACAAAATAATCTAAGAGTTTGCCGTTCGTATTGGGCGGCAAACAACGTCTGAATAAATGCAGTACAAAAAAGCAGAATCGAAACAGGGTTCTGCTTTTTATATTCAAAATATAATTTTTACCTTTTCGGAGACAAGAGGGAAAAGATATGCTATACTTTGTCAAAAGCATTTATTTCATATACTATCATCAATCATAGTTGGGAATTTGGCCTTTCAATGCTCCTATTGAAATGTTCCTATTGCAATGTTCTGGTGTAGTGATTTGTGAAACACTACACTCGTGCACCGGCTATATCTAATCATGATTCTGGTCCTTCGGGACATCGGACGAAATCGTGCTTTTATTCCAACAAACAATTGAATAAGGCAGGAGCTTCGTCTGAATGTTTCGAATGATACACAATCGGTTGTGTGACAAGCAGCGCGAATTTTCCTGCCGTAAAAGGAGGTATCATGGGCAGGAGAGACAGAAAAAAGAAGTCATATTTTGATGATGCATCCAGATTTGCCGACATCTTTAACGGATATTTCGGCGGAAATCCCTTTCTGGATGCGGGGCAGCTTGAAGAGGCTGATACTGTGCTGGTGAAAGCGGACGAAGAAGCGTTTCTGGAGCGCATTACGGATTGTGCGAAAAAGCAGCTGAAAAACGGAAGTATACTGGCGGTTTACATGATGGAGAATCAGCTCAGCATTGACTACAGCATGGTGGTACGCATTATGTTGGAGGAGAGCATGGCGTACGACAGACAGGTTAAAAGAATTAGAAAACAAAATTGTGGTGATGCGCTGATGAACGGAGAATTTCTCTACGGAGTGAAGAAAGAAGACCGCCTGAGTCCGGTTGTGACACTCGTTGTATATTGGGGCGATGAGCCGTGGAATGGTGCGCGAAGTCTGCATGAGCTTCTGGATTTCGGGGAAGGGAGACAAGAGAAAGGTCTGTCGCTTTGCGAGCTTAAGAAATACATTCCGGATTACCGGATTAATGTGCTGGATGTAAATACATGGAAGGATTTCAGTGTTTTTCAGACAGAAATCCGCAAAGTCTTTGAACTGTACACAAGAAGAAACGACAAGAAATCCTTTGCCGCGTATGCGGCGAGCGAGGAATGCAAAGATTTGGATGCGGAGACGCAAGAACTGATCTGCGTATTGACCGGCAGCAGACTGCTGCAAAGGATACAAAGGGAAAAACGGAAAAAGGAAGGAATGAAGGAGGAACGAGGTATGTGGAAAGCGATTGAGGAGTTGTATGAGGACGGACGAAAGGAAGGACGAGAAGAAGGACGAGAAGAAGGAATGAAAGAAGGAAGACAAGAAGGCCAAACGAGCGCTCTGCGCAATTTGATGAAGACGATGCACCTGACGGCAGAGCAGGCGATGGATGCGCTGCTCATTCCGGAGACGATGCGTGCGGAGTATAGGGCGACGTTAAAGCAGCCGTGATCGACCACGGAGGCAGTACGGAGAAGTACATGCGTGCCGGACGGATTATCGGTATATTT
>JAFUZE010000041.1 GCA_017476765.1 Lachnospiraceae bacterium | reverse complement strand
TAATCCTGTATTTGACAGTCTTTTGATGCAGAAAGTCTCGCAGACCGCTTGTATAGTGGGTTGCGAGACTTTTATAAATTTTACGAATGCACGTTACGCTATCTATTTCTTGGTCTGGGAGCAAATATTTCGCATCTTTGCTATGGGTACGATCTGTTTGGACGTACAAAACCCGAAAGCTTCATGTAGTGCATCGGTCAATGCCGTCCGTGTATAAACTGGCTGATATCCCTTTCCCTCATACTTCATGAAATCCATTTCCCGCACAGTCGACAGTATCTGACCAATGGTGTATTTATTATCCAGCTTTTTTTCCAAGTATCTATAGATGATAAGGGAGATGAAACAGGTAATGAAGTGGGCGAGGATCCGGTCCTGACGGTTCAGGTATACCGGGCGGGCTTCAAAATCGGTTTTCATTATCCTGAAACATTCCTCTATCTCCCAGCGGCGTTTGTTTGCCTTCATGATGCTCCCGATGCTGTCATCAAGGTTCGTACACACGGCATAGAAACCATCGTATTTTTCTTCTTCTTCAATGACAGAGTAGTCTATGTAACTCTCAGACAGTTCTGCCACTTCGCCATCCTTTGTGGCGTGGTCTGTCTTTATAAACCTTTTCGGATCGTTCTGCTTTTTCCTGCCGGAGGATGTGTAGCCGTCGTCCACAAGTTTTTTTGCGCGCTCTATCTGTCCGTCTCTCACATGCCGTAAAAAGTTTCGATATTTTATGGAGTATGAAACAATGAGTTTCTGTTCGATGGTTTCTTTTTTGTCCCCTTTGTCAGTATGGACGAGTCCCTCTTCCTTCATCCATCTCGTCTTATAAAAAATCTTGTCCTTGTCCGCTTCATCATCTAATTCTGATATTTTATATTTTTTTCCGGATTCATCCCCGTCGAGGAACCACCCGTCGTCAGACAGACACCACTTCTTTAGAAACCCCTTGAGGGTCTTTATCGGCTGTGTCGTTATATAGCCGCGCATGCCGTCCTCGTTATCATAGGAGTTGAAAACTCTGTTCGTTGCGGACGAAAGCCCGGCATCCGTGCAGACAATAAACTTTGACATGTCAAACTTGGAAAGCATTTTTTCTTCCAGCGGGATCATGGTCATCTGCTCGTTTCTGTTGCCGGGATAGATGGAGAACGATATAGGGATGCCGTCCATATCCATAAACAATCCCATGCCTACGATGGGAAGAGGGCGGTTCTCCTTGCTTTTGCCAAACTGCTTGTCATCTTCTGCGGCATCAATCTCAAAATAGAAATTGGTGCAGTCATAGTAAATCACCTGTGTGTTCCGTTTCTGAATCGATATGCTGTTTTTGAAGAGACGGCTTTGGATATAGTCTGATTCTTCCGCGATGACGGACAGCGCCCGATAAATATCGTGTAACTCAAAAGAGGGCTGCTCGATAAAGCGCATGGATTCTTCGAAGCTGTTTCTTTTCGATGAAGGGTAAAGAATCCTCGTATAGATGAGGCGTGAGAGTATGTCGTTGAGATCATACTCAAAAAGATGCCTGCTGGAGATCGCGCGGCATATCTTGTGCAGACCAAGCTCATAGTATACATCTTGGAGAAAAAGATATCCACCATTGAATCTCCGCTGCTCGTCAATAACAAGATCTGTTCCGGCACAGAGTTCGATGTTAAACTTGGCAGAGTCTTTTTTCTCTGCTTCGTTCATAAGACGCACCTGCTCCTTTGCCCATGACTTGGCATCGGTGACGCCGTAGGTATCACAGATATATTTTTCGGAGCCGAAGGACTTCACAATCTGTGTCTTGTTCTTTCCGTTAATCCTTACTGTTTTTACAGCTCTGTATGTAATCGAATATTTGCTGGTTGTCCATCCTAATCTCATAGTGCACCTCCTGTTTATATTATAGTGGAATGAAGTGGGACGTGCAAGTATAAATTTCAAATTTGACAAAAAATTAAAGCCAATACTGGCTTTTGAACGATTTGTATGAGGTTAGTCTGTCAAACTACCGTGCCCGTACTTGCTTTTTACAGAGAAATCAGTATAATAGAAATGATAGAAACGATGGAGAAAGGAAAGAGTCTTTCGGAAAGGCAGATTATGGAAACGATGGAGAAACAGGAAGATACAGCGCTGTTGGAATTTGATGTGCATATTAACGCAGGTGTTTTGTATGACTATCTGCTAAAGCATACTTATTCGGGACTGCAGGGAATCCTCGCGACGATCATCGGGATTCTGCTCATCCTGCTCTTTTTGTCGGGCAGCGGAATTTTGTATCTCATTTTCGGACTTGTCGTGATTGTGTATATCCCGGTTTCGCTGTTTCTGAGTGCAAGCCGGCAGGCGCTGCAGGTCGAAGCCTTTCAGAAACCGCTTCATTACCGGATGCTTGAGGAAGGAATCGAAGTTTCACAGGGCGATGTGGTCGAACTGCAGGCATGGGAAGGAATGGTCAAGGCAATCTCCACAGCAAAGAGCATCATTGTCTATACATCTCCGGTCAAAGCGGCAATCTTTCCGAGAAACGATCTGGGAGATGCCTCGGATACGCTGATTGAGATTATCTGCAAGCATATGGATCCGAAGAAAGTGAAGATCAGACGATAATATGGTAATAGACAGTTACAGTGAACAGGAAACTTTTCGCATAGGAGAAAAGATCGGGAGAGAAGCAAAGCCCGGCAGTGTGTATGCACTCATAGGGGATTTGGGAGTCGGAAAGACGGTCTTTACACAGGGGGTAGCCAGTGGGCTTGCCGTTGAGGAGGCAATCTGCTCGCCAACCTTTACGATCGTGCAGATCTATGAGGAGGGCAGACTTCCCTTTTACCACTTTGACGTATACCGCATCGGTGACCCGGAGGAGATGGACGAAATCGGCTACGAGGATTACTTTTATGGGGAGGGTGTCTGCTTTGTGGAGTGGGCAAACCTGATCGAAGAGCTGATGCCGGAGAACACGATATGGATTACGATAGAAAAGAATCCGGAAAAGGGCTTTGACTATCGCAAAATCACGCTGAACCATCCGACGGCATAGCCATAAGCTACCGATTATGCGAAGCAATTTTATCACGCTATGAGCAGGGAAAAGTAGAGGCAACAGAAATATGAAGATATTAGGAATCGACAGCTCCGGGCTGGTGGCGGGCGTTGCTGTCATCGAGGATGAGCAGCTTCTGGCGGAATATACGGTCAATTATAAAAAAACACACTCGCAGACGCTTCTGCCTATGCTGGCTGAGATCAGCAAAATGGTGGAGCTGTCTTTTGAGGAAATCGATGCGATTGCCATTGCCGCGGGGCCGGGCTCCTTTACCGGTCTGCGCATCGGCTCTGCGACGGCAAAAGGACTTGGGCTGGCATGGGACAAGCCCTTGCTTGAAGTGCCGACTGTCGATGGAATTGCGTATCAGCTGTTCGGGCACCGCAGTCTGATCTGCCCGCTGATGGATGCGAGGAGAAATCAGGTCTATACCGGTCTGTACCGATTTGCCGACGAGGAAGGGGCAAGCCGGTTTCAGGTCGTTAAGAGGCAATGTGCGGTTTCACTTGATGAGATTGCAACGTGCATCAATGAGAGGAAGGAAGCGGTCGTATTTCTCGGGGACGGCGTGCCGGTGTATCGCGAAAAGCTTAGGGAGCTTATAAAGGTGCCGTATGAATTTGCACCGTCATACTGCAACAGACAGCGGGCGGCAAGCGTCGCTGCACTTGGAGCCGTCTATCTGGCGGAGGGCAGAACAGTCAGCGCAAGGGAGCATAGGCCGGATTATCTGCGGCTTTCACAGGCAGAGCGGGAACGGATGGAAAAAGGTGAGAAGCTGACTCAGCTTTCATAGGACGATAATGCGGCGGAGATTTCCGCAGGTGAAGAGGGGGTCGCATGAGAAGCTTGATAACCTTTCGAAAGATGACAACGGAAGATTTGGATGCGGTCAGTCAGATGGAGAAGCGCATCTTTTCCATGCCGTGGTCGCGGGATGCCTATGAGAAGGCGCTGGCAGATCAAAATGTTGTTTATGTTGTGGCAAAGGATGGAAACCGGGTGGTTGGCAGCTGCGGCGTGCGGAACATTCTCTCGGAGGGAGAGGTCACCAATGTGATGATCGATCTGCCGTACAGAAAAAGAGGCATCAGCTATCCGATGCTGACGAAGCTGCTTGCGATGGGAGAGGCGATGGGAATCCGCAGATTCTTTTTGGAGGTTCGCTGCTCGAACGAGCCGGCGATACGGCTGTACCGCAAATGCGGCTTTGAGTCTGCCGGCGTGCGCAGAGGGCTTTATGAGAGACCGGCGGAGGACGGTCTTGTGATGTGGAAGAGATAGGAAGGGAAACGATTATTTACCATTGGTATTTTGCATGCATCTTCTTTATAATGGTAGTGGAAGCACTGCTTTGCGCATATCGGAGGTATGTGCAGAGCGGCGCATAAGGATGAAAACCGGAGCCGGAGAAAGAGGACGAACATGAGAGAATACGGAAAAGACAATGAGCTGATACGTGCAGTCTGCAACGGCTGCAAAAAGGAAATGAAGGTTGAGCATGGAATTTTGAAGGAAGGTCTGTTCGAGGGTGTGCAGAGGTTCGGCTATTTTTCAGAAAAGGACGGCATAACCCACAAGTTTGACCTATGCGAAGAATGCTACGACAGGATGACCCACAGCTTTGCGCTTCCTGTCACAGAAATAGAGGAAAAGGAATTTTTGTAAATGCTGGATGTTTGTTTACTTGGTACCGGCGGGATGATGCCGCTGCCGTACCGATATTTGACCGCAATGATGGCGCGCTTTAACGGCAGCAATATTTTGATCGATTGCGGTGAGGGCACGCAGGTTGCCATGAAGAAAAAGGGCTGGAGCCCGAAACCGATCGATGTGATCTGTTTTACGCACTATCATGCCGATCATATCAGTGGGCTTCCGGGCATGCTGCTGACGATGGGCAATGCGGAGCGGACAGAGCCGGTTCTGATGATCGGACCGAAGGGATTATCCAGAGTTGTAGGTGCGCTCCGGGTGATTGCGCCGGAGCTCCCGTTTGAGATTGCGTTTCTGGAACTGACCGAGAACGAGCAGTCGATACAGCGGGACGGATACCGCATCGAGGCATTCCGCGTCAACCACAATGTGACCTGCTACGGATACAGTATCGTTGTAGACAGAACCGGAAAATTTGATGTAGAGAAAGCAAAGAGTCTTGGAATTGAGATGAAATACTGGAACCGCCTGCAAAAGGGCGAGACGATCACGCTGGAGGATGCGGTCTTCACGCCGGATATGGTTCTCGGCGCAAAGCGTAAGGGTCTGAAGGTCACATATTGTACGGACACAAGACCGACGCAGTCTCTGGCGGAACATGCGGTCGGCTCCGATCTCCTTATTTTAGAGGGCATGTACGGTGAGCCGGAAAAGCTGAAAAAAGCGAAGGAGAACAAGCATATGACCTTTTATGAGGCGGCGCATATTGCCAAAAACGCAGATGTGCCGAAGCTCTGGCTGACACATTACAGTCCGTCTCTCGCCAAGCCGGATCTTTTTATGCCCGATGTATGGAAAATTTTCCCAAATACGCTTGCTGCAAAGGACGGACAGACGGCAGAACTGTTTTTTGAGGATTAGTTGAAAAGGACAAGTAGGATAAAGGAGGATGCTGATGAAGAGGTTCAAAGGCACCAAAGGCATCATTCTGTTAGTTGCCATTGTAATCCTGATCGTCGGTTATTATCATTATTTATCGAACAGGAGAACGGCATCTCGTGACAATACTGAATATGAAGTCATGACCCGTGTGCAGGAAGTACTTTCGAGAAATCTGGAAACATATTATCCGGCGACCCCCCGAGAGGTTGTCCGGTATTTCAGCGATATCACACAGTGCTTTTACAATGAAGAGTACTCAGACGATGAGCTTTACCAGATGGCGATCAAGATTCGGGGGATTTATGATGACAAGCTCGTTCAGAATCAGACGGAGGAGGAGTATTTAGAGCAGCTTAAGAAGGATATTGCGGATTTTAAGGAAAATAACCGGACGATATCGAGCTATTCCCTCCCTTCGACGGTCGATGTGGAGACATATCAGATGGACGGGGATGAGTGGGCAAGGCTTTACTGTTTGTACAGCATAAAGGAAGGCGTGCTTGTCAACAGCAATATGAGATTTTTGCTCAGACGGGATGCGGAAGGGCATTATAAAATATACGGGTGGGAGCTTGTGAAAAATGCGGACCAGGAGGCACTGGTGCCTGCGGATGCTTCCGTGAGCCCATGAGCCTTTGTGTTTGTTATTTTGTACATATCCTGACAGCGGGCTGCAAATATGTGAGGAAAGGAAAAGACGGAGAGATATGGAGATGACAGAAGATGTTTACATACTGGCGATTGAGAGCTCCTGCGATGAGACGGCGGCGAGCGTAGTCAAAAACGGAAGAGAAGTTTTATCCAATGTCATTTCTTCCCAGATTGACCTGCATACACTGTATGGAGGTGTCGTGCCGGAGATTGCTTCCAGAAAGCATATCGAAAAAATCAATCAGGTTATCGAGGAGGCGCTTTCGGAGGCGGAAATGACGCTGGAGGAAATCACAGCCATTGCCGTCACCTACGGGCCGGGACTTGTCGGTGCGCTCCTTGTCGGTGTTGCGGAGGCGAAGGCAATCGCTTTTGCTGCCCGTAAGCCGCTCATCGGCGTTCATCATATCGAGGGACATATCTGTGCCAATTATATAGAAAACAAAGAACTGGAGCCGCCGTTTGCGTGCCTCGTTGTATCGGGCGGCCATACACATCTTGTTTTGGTTCGGGATTACGGAAAATATGAGATTCTCGGCAGGACGAGAGATGACGCTGCAGGAGAGGCGTATGACAAGGTGGCAAGGGCAATCGGTCTGGGCTATCCCGGAGGACCTAAAATTGACAAGCTGTCAAAGGAGGGGGACGAGAATGCCATCGCCTTTCCGAAGGCGAAGGTTCAGGAATCGGCATATGATTTCAGCTTCAGCGGGTTGAAGTCCGCCGTCCTGAACTATCTGAACGGCTGCGAGATGAAGGGAATCGAGGTCAACAGAGCGGATGTGGCAGCATCGTTTCAGAAGGCGGTTGTCGACGTTTTGTTAGAACATGCCCTTCATGCAATCGAGGAATATGGGTTTGATAAATTTGCGATTGCAGGCGGAGTTGCGTCCAATTCCGCTCTTCGTGCGGCGTTTGAGAGAGAGCTTGCAAAAAGAAACGTGACATTTTATTATCCGTCGCCGATTCTCTGTACGGACAATGCGGCGATGATCGGAGCTGCGGGCTACTATGAATATATAGCGGGCAGATAC
>JAFUZE010000040.1 GCA_017476765.1 Lachnospiraceae bacterium | reverse complement strand
GCCGCCTGTTCCTTTGTAGTTTTCATAAATGACCCTCCTGCATGGGCAAGCTCTGCGAGAGTGCGCAAGCTGCACCGGAATTGCAAATCATGTTTCTCTTATCGTTGTCCGGTTACAAATCTTCCGTAAACGGATTTCTAAATGTATTATATCCTGTTCCCGCCTTTTCCTCAACCTTTGATTTGATGAAAAAAGCATGCCCCATCGTGTGTCATCGCTTATTTTTCCTACATGCCCGCATTTAACCATCGGCAATTTTGTTATTTATCCTTCTTATAACCTGTTGGTCGAGTAATGCATTGGAAAGCCCTCTGCCCGACGGCAAGAAACGATTCCTTGCTTAATCATTCAAAAACTTGTTGGAAACGAATTGGTACTCCTCACCGTTCTTTTTCAGAACCGTTTCGCAACTCGGATGAAAATCCGAATCCGGAAACATTTGAAGTGTATACACATTTCCTTCCACCGTTCCTCCGCTGCAGTCATACCGCATATAATTGGTATCGCCGACCTGCTGCATATAAGCATCCGTTTCCTGCACATACACCCAATCCAACTGCTTCGTCATATCTTCGATCGAATATCCGGTCTTCCTTTGCAGCAGTTCATCCGCCTTACTTTTATAAATCTTAACGCAGTCCGTATACATTTCACTCTCACCGGTTGCAGACAAATATGCCTCAATATCCTCGTTTGTCACCGACTCGGCAATTCCTGCGCCGGAATAGAACACATCGTCCAGATTCACATCCTTTGCCGTCTCATATTCTGACATAAAAAAGCCATAATTATCCCTCTTCTGTGCAAACTCCGTAAAAAACTGCAGTTCTTCTTCCGTGAGCGCTCTGCGCTGCGTGTCGGTTCCGGCAGTCTCCGCATCACCTGTTTCTTCGCCGGTATCGATGCCTTCATCCGTTCCGATGCTCTCCCCCGTCTCCGCTGCTTTCCCGTCAGTCTCCGCTACATCTTCGTCCGCTGCGGCAGATTGATCAGCCACCTCATTCTCATTTCCTGCGGCAGATGTATCCTCCTTTAAATTTCCGCAAGCGGCTAACATCAGTGAAGCAACCAGTAGACAGCCTGCAATCATTTTCTTTTTCATACAATTCCTCCTAACGCAATACGATAGCCAAACCTTTTGTAACTAACAATTATTATATCATAAACATTTATGAAATTCATCATTTTTTGTCCACATATCTCTCATATATTATGAGCCGCTCGACTGATAGTGCCGCACGCCGAATTTCCAAAGGCACAGTGCCGGAAGTAAAAACCAGCAGGCAGCAAGCGGCAAAAACAAATACAGGATGTCCGTCCGGCGCCCTAACAGGTAAAGAAGCGGATAATACTGTATCCATGCATAGGGCACAAAAATCGTCGTGAACAGAAGCATTCTTTTCCCATAAATTCCAATCGGATATTTGCCGAATTCTCTCGCACCGTCGGTAAATATATTGATAAACTCCAGTCCGTCCAGCGTAAAAAAACAGAGCGCCGCATAAATGATAAAGAACGCCGCAAACACCGCAGTTCCCCCGACTAACATAAAGAGCAGCGTGACGACCTTTGAAAAGCTCCATGAAACCTCACTTTTTACAATGCTATATCCGAACATCACGATTGCCTGAAGGATTCTCCCGATTCTCGTAAGCTCAAACCGGTTGCCCAGCACCTGCATGATCTCGTTTTGCGGGCGCACCAAAATGCGGTCAAATTCCCCGCTCCGGACCGTCCCGGAAAAGGTATCAAACCCTCTCGCAAACATTTCCGCAAGAGAAAATTGCATCAAAACAATCGAAAAGCAAAGGAGTACTTCGCTGTAAGTAAACCCTTCCACCCTCGGGAATCTCCGAAACAGAAAAAAGATTCCCCAAAATACATTGAACGAAACAAAAAACTGTCCCATTGCTGACAGAAAAAACGAAGTCTTATACTGCATCATGCATCTGACATTGACGGAAATATAATGCAGATAAAGCCGAAGTGATCTGTAAACCTTTTTCATTCTGTATCAACCTCCCTGTACTGTAACCCGCAGCTCTGCTGTCCTGCATAACAGCCTTCCGGCAAGCGTAATTGCAATCAGCCAGAAGGTCTGAAGAGCAATCGCTTTTTGCATTTGGGGCATGGTCATACTGCCGCTGTATATGCGAAGTGCGACATTCTGCATCGATGCGAACGGAAGCAGCTCCATAATCCGCTGCACCCTTTCCGGGAAAAAAGGAAGCGGTATGACCGCACCTGCCAGAAATTCCACTGCCGAGGTAAATACCATCCGAAGCCCCTGCGGCGAAATCGTAAAAAAGGTCAGCACATAGACGAGCATACAAAAGGATACCGTCACGGCAAGTCCAAGCAGCAGGGTAAGCAAGAAAAGGCAAAAGTGAAACAGACTCGCCGGTGCCTCCATTCCATACGGCTTCGGCACAAAAGCGGTCACAAACAAAATCGGGAAACACCGCAGCACTGCCCTTGACAGCCGGTTTGCGATACTTCTCGCAAACCACATATGATAAATGCTGACCGGACGGCACAGCTCGTAGGCGATATTACCGTTTATAATAGAATCAAAGATTTCATTTTCCATCATCCATGCCGCAAAGAAAGCGAGAAATGCCTGCTGCAGCCATATGTAGGATGCCGTTGCGGAAAAGCTCATGGGAAACGCCTCCGCATCCGCCCGGTAAAAAGCCCGGTATACCATAACTTCCATAAAACCCCAGACAAATTGTGTGACGATACCTGCGAGCGCAGCCGCACGGTATTGTAAGCCCATCGTAAATCTGAGGCGGAAGAACGAGAAATATTTTTTCATGCTCCACCTCCTAAATATCATATGCGCGGTACAATTCAGCCACGGTCTCATCAATACTGTCATTTCCCCTTTTGATATCATCCAGCGTGCCGTCCATCAGGATTCTTCCCTTCCCGATCAGAATGATTCTGCTCGTCAAAGCCTCGATATCCTGCATGTCATGCGTCGTCAGAATGACGGTTGTCCCGTGAATTTTATTCTGCTTTAAAATGAAATCCCGAACCGCAAGCTTCGATACGGCATCCAGGCCGATCGTCGGCTCGTCCAAAAATAACAGCTGCGGGCGGTGCAGCAGGGATGCTGCAATCTCACATCTCATCCGCTGACCTAAAGACAACTGCCTTGCCGGTGAGCGCAGCAGCTCCTCCAAACGGAGCAATCCCGTAAGCTCCTCAAGACTTTGTTTATATTGGGCTTTTGATATCGAATAAATATCCCTGAGCAGTTCAAAGGAATCTATGACCGGAACATCCCACCACAGCTGCGTGCGCTGACCGAACACGACGCCGATCTGACGTACATGTTCAATTCTGTTCTTATAAGGGACTCTGCCGTCTACAAGAACCGTGCCGCTGTCTGCGGTTAAGATTCCGCTGAGAATTTTAATCGTGGAGCTTTTGCCCGCTCCATTCGGACCGATGTAGCCTACCATCTCTCCATCCTCAATAGTAAAGCTCACATCGTTTAGTGCATGAATCACTTCATACTCCCGGTGAAATAGTGCTTTGCAGGCTTCACCGAATCCTGCATTTCTTTTTGCAATCTTGTACGATTTGCATACATGATCCATCGTAATCATTCTTGCTTCCTCCTGGTAGTTATATTTTCATATCTTGCCAAGTCGGTCTGGTTCCGTTGGATTTTGCCAGTCGGATACCGAAGGTAAAATATTCAGTTATCTCTCGGGCGAGAGAAACTACATTTTAGCACGAATGATCATACAAATCAATCCCTAATTTCCGCCAGTTTGTCCCTGCCGTATCAGCAGCTTAAGGAACTTAGGTTCCTGTTTCCCTGATGCAAGCTACTGCGTATCACGCCGCCGAAGCAAAACCGCCGCCCCAAGCGCAGCCAGCAGCAAGGCGATTCCCACATACCAGTACAGGCTTGTAAAACGGCTCGTCGTCCCGTATATCTCCAAAGCTCCCTGAAACAGGCTCCCGACCGTACAGGTCACAACTCCCATGTGATAGCAGTCTGCGCTAACCGGATGAAGCTGCGGCAGGGAACTGTGAAGCCCGGCGGCGAGCCATGCCAACCCTGCCACAAGCGGAAAGACAAACGCATACAGCATTGCCGTCGAATACACCTCGTGACTGAACTGCTCATAGATAAACCCGAAGACAAGGCAGAAAAGCGCAAAGCCGATATATCGCCAACCCGTTTTGATATCACACCTTCTTATCTGAACAGCATCCTGCTCACTTTCCGATATAAACAATGTCACTCACGCTCCTCTCCTTAATATTCCCGTTGGTGGTGGGATTGTTTATGACCTTTCCGTCATAATACATCGTCGATGAACCGCCGCCGTCCAGATTGTACGCAGTATCTGCCCCGAGCGTCTGCATAAAGGCAGCAAGCTCATACAGCGACAGCCCTTCACTCGCATCCGTCCGTCCATCTGATACAACGAACATGATATGGATTCCGTCCCCGTGATCTTTATAAATACCGATTGCCGTGCGGGGATTGCTTGCCTTCGCTTTCCCGACTTCCTCATTCTCCGTCACGGAAACCTCACCGCCTGTAAGCAGCGCCGGT
>JAFUZE010000039.1 GCA_017476765.1 Lachnospiraceae bacterium | reverse complement strand
GGAGCTTGCCGAGTATGAGCTGATTCCGGAGGATTGGGGCGGCTCGACCGTATTTGCACCGGTTTCCGCCAAGACCGGCGAGGGCGTGCAGCAGCTTCTTGAGATGATTCTGCTCACGGCGGAGATTTTGGAATTGAAGGCAAACAAGAAGCGCCGCGCAAGAGGTCTTGTCATCGAGGCTGAGCTCGATAAGGGACGCGGACCGGTTGCGACGATTCTTGTCCAGAAGGGTACACTGCGCGTCGGTGATTTCGTGTCGGCAGGAGCCAGCTACGGTAAGGTCAGAGCGATGATCGACGACAAGGGCAGAAGAATCAAGGAGGCAGGGCCGTCCACACCGGTAGAGATTCTCGGTCTGTCTGCTGTGCCGGAGGCAGGCGAGGTCATGATTGCGCATCAAAACGATAAGACGGCAAAGAGCTTTGCAGAGACCTTTATCGCACAGAGCAAGGAAAAAATGCTTGAGGAGACAAAGACAAGAATGTCGCTCGATGATCTGTTTAACCAGATTCAGACGGGTAATCTGAAGGAGCTCAACCTGATCATCAAGGCAGATGTACAGGGTAGTGTGGAGGCAGTAAAACAGAGCCTTTCCAAGCTTTCCAACGACGAAGTGGTTGTAAAATGCATTCATGGCGGTGTTGGTGCCATCAACGAGTCCGATGTCGTGCTCGCCAGCGCATCGCAGGCAATTATTATCGGCTTTAACGTGCGTGTGGATGCCAATGCGAAGGCAACGGCAGAGCGCGAGGGCGTGGATGTGCGTCTGTACAAGGTCATCTATCAGGCCATCGAGGACGTGGAAGCTGCGATGAAGGGCATGCTCGACCCGATTTACGAGGAGCAGGTCATCGGTCATGCCGAAGTGCGCCAGCTGTTCCGGGCATCTGCGGTCGGCAATATTGCGGGCTCCTATGTGCTTGACGGACGCTTCGAAAGAGGCTGTAAGATCCGCATCAGCAGAGAGGGCGAGCAGATCTATGAGGGCGAGCTTGAGTCACTGAAGAGATTTAAGGATGATGTCAAAGAGGTGAAGGCAGGCTTTGAATGCGGTCTTGTGTTCAAGGACTTTGACGCAATGCAGGAATTAGATATTGTGGAAGCATATATTATGGTAGAAGTACCGAGGTAATGACGAGAATGAAAAAAAACAGTGTAAAAAATGTGAGAATTAACGGTGAGGTTCAGAAGGTTTTGGCGGAGATCATCCGCGCTGAGATCAAGGATCCGAGAATCCACCCGTTCACTTCGGTGATCGCAGTGGAGGTCTCTCCGGATTTAAAGACCGCAAAGGCGTGGATTTCCGTTTTGGGCGATGAACAGACAAAGGCAGATACGATGGCTGGTCTAAGGAGCGCCTATGGGTTTATCCGCAAGCAGCTTGCAAAGGAAATGAACTTAAGGAACACGCCGGAGATTACATTCATCATGGATCAGTCTATTGAGTACGGTGTGAATATGTCCAAAAAGATTGAGGATGTCACAAAGAGCCTGCAAAGGGACGATGAGGTGCAGGATGAATAGCAGAAAGTGAAAGAGTGGGAAGTATGATTGATTTATTAAAGGAATGTGAGGGAGCAAAGCAGATCGCCATATCCGGACATATTCGTCCGGACGGGGACTGCGTCGGTGCCACGATGGCACTGTATCAATATTTGACGAAGGCGATGAAGGGAGTACGGGTGGAGGTGCTGCTCGAAACTCCGCCGCCGGTCTTTGCGGATATCGTCGGGGCATCCGACATCATCACCGAAAAGAGGGAGGATACGGTCTACGATGTCTTTTTCGTTGTGGACAGCGTGCCGGACCGGATCGGCTTTGCGTATCCGTATTTTCAGAGAGCCAAAAAGACGATCAATATAGACCATCATATCAGCAATGAGGGCGGTATCTGCGATCTGGAATATATTGTGCCGGACGCTTCGAGCGCCAGCGAGCTTGTCTACGATCTGCTGGATAAGACGTATATCGATACGGAGCTTGCCAAAACGATCTATACGGGAATCATCCATGATACGGGAGTATTCCAGTATTCCAACACGTCGCCGAAGACGATGCGGATTGTGGCGCAGCTTCTGGAATACGGGTTTGATTTCCCGAAGCTGATTGAGGAGACCTTTTATGAAAAGACATATCTCCAAAGCCAGATTCTGGGCAGAACACTGCTCGAAAGCATTTTGCTGATGGAAGGGCAGTGTGCAGTCGGAGTCGTCAGCAAAAAGACGATGGAGTTTTACGATGTGTCAAGCAAGGATTTTGAGGGAATCGTCAATCAGCTGCGCATTATCAAAGGGGTTGAGGTTGCGATCTTTATGTATGAGCAGGATACGCTGAATTATAAAGTAAGCCTGCGCTCCGGAGGAAGAGTCGATGTTTCAAAGGTTGCACAGTACTTTGGCGGAGGCGGACATGTCCGCGCAGCGGGCTGTAATATATCCGGTACATATCGGGATGCGATCAACAATCTGACCGCACAGATCGAGAAGCAGCTGTAAGACTATGTATAGGACGGTCTGCATGGCAAGGCAAAGGAAAGGTGAAGTGGAAAGGGAAACTTTTTAAGACCTGCCGATGCGGTACGGATGTGATACGGATTAGAATTTGAAGGAGAGAAAAGCTTGTATAACGGAATTATCAATGTCAGGAAGGAAAAGGGCTTTACCTCCCATGATGTCGTGGCAAAAATGAGAGGGATTCTGGGGCAGAAAAAGATCGGACATACGGGAACGCTTGATCCGGATGCGGAGGGCGTTCTTCCTGTCTGTCTGGGAACCGGAACGAAGCTCAGCGATATGCTCGCGGACACGGGCAAGGAGTACGTCGCAACCGTACTTCTCGGTGTTTTGACCGATACGCAGGATTTATCCGGCCGGATTTTGCAGCAAAAGGAAGTGCAGGTGACCGGGGAGGACGTAAAGCGGGCGGCAGAGAGCTTCCTCGGGAAAACGATGCAGCTTCCGCCGATGTATTCGGCAATCAAGGTAAACGGCAAAAAGCTCTATGAGCTTGCGAGGAAAGGGCAGGAGGTTGAGCGCAGAGAGCGCCCGATTGAGATTTCCGAGATCGAAATTCTGGACATGCAGCTGCCGGAGTTTACGATGCGCGTCGCATGCTCGAAAGGTACATATATCCGCACACTGTGCAATGATATCGGTGAGAGGCTGGGCTGCTTTGGCGCGATGAAGGCGCTGCTTCGGACAAAGGTATCGTCCTTTCATCTGGAACAGGCGCATACGCTTGCCGAGATCGAGCAGATGCGGGATGCGGGCAGATTGAATGAGCTGATTGTTCCGGTGGATACGATGTTTGCCGATCTGCCGGGATGCATCGTGAAGAAGCCGTTTCAAAGGCTGATTGAAAACGGGAACGCATTTTATGTAAACCAAGCCGAAATCCTGCTTCCTGACGGCAAAGCGGCGGATGCCAGTGCACTTTTTGCCGGCTGCCGGCTCAGGGTCTATGACGAGGAAACGAAATTTTACGGAGTGTACAGGCTTTTACCGGATAACACGAAATGTGAACCGGTCAAAATGTTTCTGGAAAGATAGGTGAGCAAGGTGAGAGTGATAGAAGGCACAACCACTTTTGAGCTGCAGGAGCCGACAGCCATCGCGATCGGCAAATTCGATGGAATTCACAGAGGGCACAGAGAGCTTTTGGCACAGGTGCAAAAGGCAAAGGAGCAGGGACTGCGGGCGGCGGTTTTTACGTTTGATCCGTCTCCGGAGACTTTTTTTAAGAAAAGAAAACGTAAGGAGCTTATGACGAGGGCGGAAAAGCGTGCGTGCTTTGAGCAGCTTGGAATGGATGATCTCGTGGAATATCCGTTTAACGAAAAGACGGCGGGTGTCATGCCGGAGGATTATGTGAAGGATTTTCTGCTCGGTCAGATGCATGGACGGCTCATTGTGGCGGGGGAGGATCTGTCGTTCGGCTATCAGGGCGCCGGAGATGCCGGGCTTCTTCGAGAAATGGCACGGGAGCATCATTTTGAGGTACGGATCATTTCGAAGATCTGTGAGGACGGCAGGGAGATCAGCTCGACCTTCGTGCGGGAGGAGGTGCGCAGAGGGCATATGGAAAAGGCAGCGCAGCTGCTTGGAAAGCCGTATGCGGTATCCGGCATCATAAGCACCGGCAATCAGATCGGACGAACCATGGGACTGCCGACGCTCAATCTCTATCCCCCGGAGGAGAAGCTGCTGCCGCCAAACGGTGTGTATTTTGCAAAGGCGCAGCTTGACGGAAAGGAATATCAGGGTGTCACGAATATCGGATGCAAGCCGACGATCGGAAAGGGACAGCCGATGAGCGTCGAGACGCATCTGTTTGACTTTGACGGCAATGCCTACGGCAAATTCTGTGAGGTTCGGCTGCTTCGCTTCGACCGCCCGGAACGGAAATTTGACAGCGTGACGCAGCTGAAACAGGCGATTCTCGACAATGTGCTGCATGCGAAGGAATACTTTGCCCGGGTATAAACGAACATTTTCTGCAATTTTACTTGTATCTTTTCGGGTTATCCCTTACAATAAAAGAGTATGCGTCGGAGACGAAGATTTTGGAATATTGCAAGGATAAAGCAACTACGATAAAAGGACAAAGCGATGGAAATAATAATATCAATGGCAGGCGGTTTAGGTTTATTTTTGTTTGGGATGCAGATCATGAGTGACAGCATCGAGAAGGTCGCCGGTGCCAAGCTAAGAAGTATTCTTGAATTTTTCACCAGCAATAAGTTCATGGGAGTCATTGTCGGTATTGTCTTTACCGGAATTGTACAGTCCTCCAGTGCCTGTACCGTAATGGTTGTCAGCTTTGTAAACTCCGGGCTGATGAGTCTGTATCAGGCGGCGGGTGTTATTTTCGGTGCCAACATCGGTACGACGATAACATCACAGCTCGTCTCCTTTAATTTGTCCGAATATGCGCCGGTTATTCTGCTCGTCGGTATTTTGATAAAAATGCTTTGTAAAAACGAGAAGGTGCAGAAGGTGGCGGAGGTCATCTTAGGCTTTGGTGTGCTTTTTGTCGGACTGAAAGGGATGTCCGATGCAATGAGTGGTATCCGGGATATCCCGCAGATCGTAGATATCCTCAGTAATCTTCATAATCATATTCTTGCTATTTTGGTCGGAACGCTGCTCACAGCGATTATACAGAGCTCTTCGGTGACGGTCAGTATCGTGTTGCTGATGTGCGCACAGGGACTGCTTCCGCTTGAAATATGCCTCTATATCATCCTCGGCTGTAACATCGGTGCGTGTACGACGGCGCTTCTCGCATCCCTCACGGGAAAGAAGGATGCCAAGCGTGCTGCGATGATTCATTTTCTGTTCAATGTAATCGGAACGATTATTATTTATATCATCTATATATTCGGACTGGACGTATTTATGGAATTTCTGATGAAGATTTCCGGGGGCAACATGGGACGGTGCGTCGCAAATGCCCACACGATCATTAAAATTTTCCAGGTTCTTGTGCTGTTCCCATTCTCAAATGCCCTCGTTAAGCTGACGTATCTTGTCGTTCCCGGTGAGGATGAAAAGGTTTCTTACCGTGAGAACCTGCAGCTAAAGTACATTGGGGATAAGGCGGTCTTTAATCCGGCAACGGCTGTGGTGGATGCCGTCAACGAGCTTGAGCGTATGGCATCGCTCGCAAGTGAGAACCTGAACCGTGCGATGAATGCCCTGATCACTTTGGACGAGGAGGATATTGAGGAGGTGTATGTCGTTGAGAACAACATCAATTTCCTCAACAAATCGATTACCTCCTATCTTGTCAAAATCAGCAGGACAACCCTTCCGATCGAGGATATGAAATCCATCGGCGCGCTGTTCCATGTGGCGAACGATATCGAACGCATCGGAGATCATGCGGAAAATGTGGCGGACTGTGCGAGACGGCGAAAGAAGGCGGATACGAGCTTCAGCAAGGAAGCGCAGAAGGAAATGGGCGACATGCTCAATATGGTCAATACGATCGTCCGCTTCTCGATCGAAATGTTCAGCCAAAACAGCGAGGAGCATTTGCAGGATATTCTCAATCTGGAGGATGCGATCGACGAGAAGGAGAGAGAACTGCAGCAGAAGCATGTGGCACGTCTGACCCGGCAGGAATGTACGCCGGAGGCAGGCATGCTGTTTTCCGATATTATTTCGGGACTTGAACGAGTGGCGGATCATGCAACAAACATTGCATTTTCGATTTTAAATGAAGAACCTGTGGAGAACCGGATTGAGAGCCGGATGTAAAGATTGCCCTAAGAAATGGTTGACAAGGAAAGAATTGGTTGTTATACTTACTACACAAATGTAACAATTATGTAACAAATGTAACAAGTAGTTTAGGAAAAGTGTAAGAAAAGGATACGACCATGCATTTCAAAACAGTGAGCAGATTATTTCTATTGGTGACAGCGATTTCGTTATCGCTCAGTATGACAGCAGAGGCGGTGACGATTGGAAATACAACAGCGTTTACGGCGGGAGCAGCGGCGCTTGACGGAGTTTCCTTTACCTCCCCTTTTGATGCGCAGCCGGAGGAGCAGCCATCGGTCGGCGAAGCCGGGCAGACTTCGGACGGACAACCATCGATCGGCGTCACCGGGCAGATTTCGGAGCAGCCGGCGGTCGGCAGTGCAGGGCAGACCGGAGAGGAGCAGCCGGACGAAACGTCAGCTGCGGCACCGGTCATGACAGCGGGCGCAGGAAGCCTTGTGGATACGGTCGTTGTACCGGCAGAGGATGCGGATGTGCAGGATGACTCGGATGAGGATGCTTCCGGAATGGCGTATGGCTATACGAATCTTGGCGTTGCAAACGTCGAAGATCATTTAAATATCAGGGAAAGTACCGATGACAGCAGCAAAATTGTCGGCAAAATGAGCGCCAATGCAGGCTGTGAGGTGCTTGAGATCGTCGGCGGCAAGGCACATATCACTTCGGGCAGCGTCGAAGGCTATGTGAGCATGGATTATCTGCTGACCGGGAAGGCGGCTCTAAACCGTGCGGAGAGCATTGTAAAAAATCTGGCAACGGTCACGGCGGACGGCTTAAAGGTTCGCAGCGAGGCATCGACCGAATCGGAGGTCGTGGGCATGGTCGCTTACGGCGAGGAGCTTGAAGTATTGCAGGAGCAAGACGGATGGGTGAAGGTTTCCTATGATGAGGAGAGTGCTTATGTCAGTGCCGATTATGTGACGGTCGGAAAGAAGCTGAAAACAGCGCTCAACATGACGGAGTTCCTCTACGGAGAGGGCGTTTCCGATGTGCGCGTGGAGCTTTGCGAATATGCCAAGCAGTTCATCGGCAATCCGTATGTGTGGGGCGGTGTCAGTCTGACGAAGGGTGCGGACTGTTCCGGTTTTGTCCTGAGCGTATATCAGAAGTTCGGCATTTCACTGCCGCACTCCTCAAGGGCACAGGCGAATATGGGAAGAGCGATTTCGATGAGCGAGGCAAAGCCGGGGGATCTGGTCTTTTACTCTAAGGGCGGACGCATCAATCATGTTGCAATCTACATCGGAGGCGGACAGGTCTGCCATGCCAGCAGCCCGAAAACCGGCATCAAGGTATCCGGTGCTTATTATCGTTCACCGGCTAAGGTCGTGAGAATTTTACAGGATTAAGGATGAGCTTATGGAAAGAGCTTTGGAAAACTGCGCTTAAGCGGGATTTCAAAGCTCTTTTTTTGTCTGCAGACAAATGATTGCGAAGTGTTTAGTGACGATTTATTGTCTGCCGGTGCAAAAGAACGATGATATCCTTATGGGAATCAAGTAATGCGCAAACAATACGAAAAAGATATAGAAACCATACAAAAACGACACGCCGGTCGGTTATACTGTACAGATAACGGAAAAAAGCTGATGAAGCGATAAAAGGAGGATAAAAATGAAAAAGATACTGGCACTCATCTTATGCGGCACATTATGCTTTGGTGCTTTGGGTTGTGAACAGCTGATGTCAAAGGAACAAAAGGAGGCGGCTGCTGCGCAGGAAACGGCAGGAAAGCTCAGTGAAGACATCAGGAGCGGGGAATTTGCCATAGACGGAGTAACCTATACATTCCCATTGAGCATGCAGGATTTGATTCAAAACGGATGGCATATACCCGAAAACTATGCCAATAAGGACGAGTTTATTTTGGAACCCTGGATATCTTCCAGCACATTTACCATGTATAATGAGGACGGCAGCAAATTTATCGTGGCATCGGTAATCAACTTAAATGATGAGGATTCGGAGATTGAAAAATGTATGGTGAACAGCCTGAAAATGGATCCGCCGGATCTGGATGTGGTTCTTCCGGGCGGTGTGTATAAGGACAGCGGACAGCAGGAGATCGAAGCGATATACGGCGAACCCGATGAAAAGGAGGAGAAGGAGTGGTATGCCAATTACCGCTACGCATATTTGACCGATGGATATAAGTGCCGGACGGAACTGACTGTGTATGAGGAGAACCATGCGACACATCCGCTTGGTGAAATCAAGTACGAGCTGATGGATGTGGAGAACAACGGCGTGTTTTTCTCCGATTATGCGCAGGACATGAGCGAAAGCGCGATTTTTGAACTCTATTTCGACAACATCATGAACACCGTGTATCACGGAGATTATGCGGAATATGTGAAATCGGGAGCAGTGACCGAGGAGGAGGCCGTGCAGCTGTATGAGAGTGCCGCAGGCTACTATGCGGATGCCCTTCTCTACTACATCGGTCTGAATGAAGATTCCGTTGATACGGATACAAAGGCGAAGTATACAGAATTTGCCAAGAAAGTACTCGCAAAGACGAAGTGGGAGATCGAGAGCTGCACGGTTGCGCCAAACGGAGTCGGTCAAGTAAACGTAAATCTGTATCCGACAACCTTGTTTGATGTCGTGGACGAACCGCTCTCCGATGCCATCGGGACATTCCGGAAAAAGTATGCCGGCACCGATCCGGATGCGGTTTCGGAGGAAGAAGCAGCGGCGATGGGAACGGAGCTTGCACAGGCAGCGCTGGAAAAGATGGAAGGTGTTTTGGATCAGATCGATACAGGGGAAGCTGAGAGCGCTATGTACTTGATTTCGGATTTCGGGTTTGACGATGATACCTGGAATAAGATCGATAATATCATGATGGATATCAAATAAAAAGGTCAAATAAAAAGGCACTGTAAATTAGCAAAAAACACTTGTAATCCTTTTCCAAATGTGCTATTTTATAAGAGTTGTGAGAAAGAGACGGTCCGCTTTTACAGATAGTATTAAGAACGTCCGAAGCTTAAGGAGGAAACACAATGAACGATATTATTAAGGAAATTGAAGCGCAGCAGCTCAAGGAAAGCATCCCTGATTTTAAAGTAGGTGATACGGTTAAGGTATACGGTAAAATCAAAGAGGGTAACCGTGAGAGAATTCAGGTTTTCGAAGGAACGGTTTTAAAGATTCAGGGCGGAAGCAGCAGAACGACCTTTACGGTCAGAAAGTCTTCCAACGGTGTAGGCGTGGAAAAGACATGGCCGCTTCACTCTCCGAATGTGGAGAAGGTGGAAGTCGTAAGAAGAGGTAAAGTAAGACGTGCAAAGCTTTACTACTTAAGAGACAGAGTCGGAAAGAGCGCAAAGGTAAAAGAATTAGTGAAAAAGCAAAAGTAGAAGAAGGTAAAAACAGAAGAGGCAAATACTTCCGGTATCTTGTCTCTTTTTGTTTTTTTATGCGGCAGGCAGCGGTATGTCAGAGAAGGATGAGAGCTGATTATGGCGAGAAGAAAGGGACTTAGCTTTTATAAGAGAAAGAAAAAAATCAGTGCGGCTTTGCTCCATGAGATTTTGAGCTACCTGCTGATTATATTCATCGCATCGCTTCTGGCGGTCGTGCTCGTGTATTCGATCGGAATGTGTACCAACATGATCGGGGTGTCGATGGAGCCGAATCTGTACAATGGGCAGGAAATCCTTGTGAACCGGCTCAGTGTAAGACTGCTTGCGCCCAGAAAAGGCGATGTGCTCGTCTTTCTGCCGAACGGAAATGAAAATTCACATTATTATGTCAAGAGGGTCGTGGCGCTTCCCGGAGAAAGTGTGCAGATCAAGGACGGTCATCTGTATGTCAACGGAAATCTGTATACGGATTTTGAGTATGATAAGATTGCGGATGCGGGTATTGCGGAGCAGCCGATCCGGTTATCAAACGATGAATATTTTGTTCTGGGAGATAATGTCAATAACAGTGAGGACAGCCGCTCTGCCAACATCGGACCGGTCAAACGCGATGACATCCGTGGAAAGGTCTGGTTCCATATGGCGGCAGGTGACAGCAGCATCGGTCTGATGAAGTAGAAAAGGAGAGACGAATGAATTATCAGTGGTATCCCGGTCATATGACAAAGGCAAAAAGAATGATGCAGGAAAATATCAAGCTCATCGATCTGGTTATTGAGCTGGTAGATGCAAGAATCCCGCTCAGCAGCCGCAATCCGGACATTGATGAGCTCGGAAAGGGAAAGGCGCGCCTGATTATTCTGAACAAGGCAGATCTGGCAGATGAGAGACAGAATAAGCTTTGGACGGGCTACTTTCAGCAGAAGGGCTTTTTTGTCGTGGCGATGAATGCCAGAACGAAGGAAGGGATGAAGGCGATACAGTCTGTCGTGGCGGAGGCGTGCAAGGAAAAGATTGAGCGTGACCGCAAAAAAGGCATCCTGAACCGACCGGTAAGAGCGATGGTAGTCGGTATCCCGAATGTCGGCAAGTCTACGTTTATCAATTCCTATGCAGGCAAGGCGTGTGCCAAAACAGGCAATAAGCCGGGCGTGACGAAGGGAAAGCAGTGGATCAGGCTGAGCAAGGGACTGGAGCTTCTCGATACGCCGGGGATTCTTTGGCCGAAGTTCGAGGATCAGAAGGTGGGACTGAAGCTGGCGCTGATCGGTTCGATGAACGACGAAATCCTGAATGTGGAGGAGCTTGCCGTCTCCCTGATCGATTTTCTGATGAAGCACTACGAGGGCACGCTGGAAAGGCGCTATCAGGTTGACGAGGAGGATAAGCTGAAGGTGCTTGAGGAGATTGCGGTGAACCGGAAATGCTTTATGAAGGGCGAGCAGCTTGATCTGCGCAAAGCGAGCAATCTGCTGATCGATGATTTCCGAAGCGGGCGGCTCGGAAGGATTACGCTTGAAAGCCCGGAGATAGCGGATGAGGCGAGCGAAGAATAAAAAGCCGGTAAGCCAATAGAAAACCAACAATAAGTCAATAAGAGAAGTGAATCATGTGAACCTTTCAGTCAGAGAGGCTTCAAAGAGTCCCTCCGAGGCGCAAACAGCCGGAATCAATCGCCGGACGCTGCCTTTGGAGGGATTTTTTTGTCCAAAAATCATTAAAACAAGAAAAAATATGAAAAGCACATGAAAAGTATACAGCAAAGATATTTCGCTTTGCTATAATATTTGGAAACTTTCATGGGAATCCGTGCAAAGTCTGGAAGAAACAGAAAACAGCAAAGATATCAGTTCAAGGGAGGAAGGATATGAGGAAGAAGAGGACAAAAGTACTTGCCTTTTTACTCGCCGCAGTGCTTGTACTGTCGGGAAGTCTGACAAGCAGCGGACCGGAGGTTCAGGCAAAGGGAGCAAAGGTAAAGAAACTGACGCTGAGTGACAAGAAGGCTTCGACCTATGTCGGCGGAAGTGTGAAGCTAAAAGTGAAGTCGGTGACACCAAAGGGGGCATCCGCAAAAGTAAAATGGAAGAGCTCCAACAAGAAAATTGCGACGGTATCGTCCACCGGTGTTGTGAAGGGAAAAAAAGCCGGCTCGGTCACAATTACCGCAGTTTCAAAGTCTAATGCGAAGGCAGCGGCAAAATGCAAGGTGACGGTATATGCCAAGACAACGACATTAAAGCTGACCAGTGCAAAAACAGTCACTTTGAAAACCGGAGAACAGGCGACAGTAACGGCAAAGGTCACAAAGCCGAAGAAAGGGGCACAGCCGGTCACTTGGAGTAGTAAGAACAAAAAGGTGGCGACCGTTACATTGAAGGGGAAAGTGACTGCAGTTTCGGAAGGAACGGCTACAATCGTAGGCTCATCTGGCTCAAAGAGTGTGAAAGTGACGGTTCAGGTGAACAAAAAGGCTGATACATCGGAGGATAAGTCAGAGCAAGGTTCGAGTCAAAACACTTTCGAAAACTCTGGGGAAAAGAAGGATTCCGGAAAAACAGCGGATTCGGTAGCAACAAGCGGTGACGGTGGCAAGACGGGCGGGACCGGTTCCGAAGTGAGTGCAGCGTATACGAGAGAAGAGTGGGTTTCCCTTCTGGTAGATAAAATGGGATATCGCATCAATCCGGAGGAACTGATGCAGGATGAGTTTACAGATGAAGCGGTGTATACATATGCTGACATTGCTCAGACGGAATATCCAGAGAAGATTGAGGCTGCGCTGAGTCATGGAATTTTACCGTCGGTCGTAACAGCGGAAAATCAAGAGAATATTTTTGGTGTCGGTGAGCCGGTGACCAGAGAATATGCGGCAATGACTGCGGTGCGTGCGGTCGGTTATCAAAACGAGAGCGAGCTTTCGTGTAAAGATGACTCTCAGCTGATCTATCCGAATGAAGATCATCTGGCAGTTGAAACAGGGATGCTGTCCTTCGTGGACGGGGCATTCTGTCCGGAGCAGAAATTGACGAAAGCAGAAGCAGATCAGATTGTTTCAGTTATTGATGAAGTGCTTAAAAGCCGTGAGATCGATTCGAATCACGAGGATGAAGTTGTTTATAATGAAAACGTATTGACGGACATTACGGAAGTGACGGCTTATCAGGCAGAGATTGCATACGATGAGGACGAGCGTCCTGTGAATGTTGTAAAGCTGCCATACACGGCAGAGATGCTGCAAATACTTTACGAAGATGTAGCGGCATCGATTCAGAATCCGGTTTCAAAAAACGGAATTGCACAGCCTGTAGCGGATTCCGATTGTCCTGCGATTGGACGAATCATCGTGCTGCCTCAAACGGAAGCGTATCCTTTTGGTAAAATGCTGACCATTGAGAGGGTCACGTTGGATGCTCAGAACGATCA
The DNA here is from genome assembly GCA_017476765.1 of Lachnospiraceae bacterium. Lineage (GTDB taxonomy): Bacteria > Bacillota > Clostridia > Lachnospirales > Lachnospiraceae > JAFUZE01. The sequence continues at coordinate 1,052 of JAFUZE010000039.1, read as the reverse complement.
GATTATTTTGTCGGGAGCTATTCCAAATGATATTTCCGATGTATATGAATCATTGAACATTGAGGGCGTTGTGACAACACAGGCAGGTGAGATTCAGCTTGGAGAAGGTGTCACATTTGCCGACAATGCCAATACAGAAGCGGACAATGAGGAACTGGATGCAGCAGGTGGCAGCTTTTTGGGGACAAAGGAGCTTGGATGGTCGAAGGATTTTGATATTGATTTGGCTGAGAAAGAGTTGGAACCCGATGTAACGGCTTCCGCAAAGGCGACCGTTACGCTTGCGATTAAAGACATTGAGTATCGGTTAGATTACACGGAAATACCGCCAAGCGTCAATGATGTGTATATCAATGTACATTCCTCTGTTGGCTTTAAGCTTTCCGGAAAAGTGGAATATTCAGGAAAAAAGCAAATTGCTATCATACCGTTTCCGTTGGGACAGACAGGATTGCTTGTGAATGTCAAGTTTTATCTAACAACGAGTACATCGGGAGAAATATCCGTTTCCTATGAGGTGGATCATACCTTTGGGGTGCAATATCAAGGCAATCAGCTTTCCAAAATAGGAAGTGCCAGTGCTGTACTGACGCCATCTGAGGTGGAAGCGGAGACGAAGATTGGTGCATCGGTCGGAGTCGATCTGACATTTGGCGAGACCATCAGCATCTATAATGTCAGGGCGGATGTCGGAGCTGCAATCAATGCAGATGGCAAGGAGCGAACGAACGGATTGGTTTGTATCGATGTGACACCGTATCTGTACATGGATCTCTATATCGGCGAAGAATCGGATTCCGGCGGAGACTGTATTTTGGTTACGATACTGAAAGCTCTGACAGGCAGTAAGAAATGTATTTTGCAAAAGGATTTTAATATCATCAATAAGGATAACAGTCCGCTTAAATATACATGGCATTTTGAAGACGGAAAAAGGGTGCAAAACTGCACCTACGACAAGCAGTCCGACAATGTGTGGTATAGCGGGACATGGTACGGCTTGAACTGGACAGTCAATAGGGACGGCTATCTATTGATTACCGGAACTTATG
>JAFUZE010000038.1 GCA_017476765.1 Lachnospiraceae bacterium | reverse complement strand
TTATTTTTGAATTTTTTCTTCAGGCAAACAGCTTCATCGCACGGGAAAGAGAGTCGGTCATACGCGCCCAGCAGCTTCAGATGGTTGCCCAGAACACAGAAGAGCAAAAGCTGATGATGCAGGATTTTTTTGAGCAAAGGCACAATTTTGTCAATGAGCTCATCGTCCTGAAGGCGGAACTGGAGCATAACGATAAGGAGGCGGTGAGGGCAAATCTGGATAAGCTGATCAGCAGCCGCAACCGGGTCGATGTCATATGCACGAGCGGCAACAGCACGGTCGATGCAATCATCAATTTCAAATACGCTGCGGCAAAGGAATCCGGCATTGCCTTTGACTTAAAGCTGTTCATCCCACCCGAACTTCCGATCGCCCAAAGCGACCTCGGGGTCATCCTCGGCAATGCCGTTGACAATGCGATTGAAGCCGTGAAGCAATGCAGCACGAAGCAAAAAGTCATTGAAATCTCGATGGGCGTAAAAAAAGGAGCCTGCATCCTCGTCATCAAAAACCCGTATGAGGGAAAACTGGAAACAGGTCATGAAGGGATTCCTCTGACGACGAAGGAGCAAAAGAGACGACACGGCTACGGGCTGAAATCTATTTTCCGCATTGCCGAGGAATATGAAGGTGAGGCGGTCATTGATGCCGCAGGCGGCACGTTTTCCCTGACTGTCGTTCTGAACCTTCCCGTAGATATTTGTCAGGTATAATTAAACCTTACTGATTTCCCATACAAAAAGCCAAAAACAGTAAGGTTTCCTCTTCTTTATTCTCCTGTAAAAAGCTGCAGCCGGTTATTGCCATCGCACACGCCAAGAAAAATATCCGTCACACTATGATATCCCTGCGCTTCAAGCTGCTCCTGCAGCCACTTTGTATCGAGCCCTCTTTGTCTCAGGTTCTCCTCAAAGATTCTTCCGTCCATGATGACCTCTGTGCTGATATATTCCGGCGGCGGAGCCAGCTTCATGTCGGCCGGGTTCACCGGGCGCTTATTGCTGACCGGCAAAATCGTAATCTTTCCGTTATATTCAAACAGCGCCGTCTGAATATCAGATAGATTAAAATATCCCGCCTCCCTGCACATGACCATAAATTCACTCAGATCGAGCTTTGCCTTCTTCATGTTGCTGCGATATAGCTTACCGTTGTTCAGAATAACTGTCGGAGAACCGTTGACATACTTGCGTATTCTGGGAATCCTGCTCGTCAAAATACTAAGCCCAAATGAGATACTTCCGTACACGACCATTGCAGTAAACGGCTTCCACGGTTCCTCCAGCTCAGTAGCAAACTCAGCCGCCATAGAGCCAATCGTAATGCCTGAGATATAATCAAAAAAGTCCAGCTGCGCAACCTGCTTATGTCCCATCAGCTTTGCAATCACAAATAAGGCAGCCGCCGATAAGAGTGATGTTACTATCACGCTTCCGATCTCCGTTTCCATGCTGTACCTCACAAAATGTTTTTTGATTAGTATTCCCATATACGATGAAAATCTATTCGATATAGACAGCTTGGGACTTGATTCTCGTAAACGGCAGCTTTGTTTTCGGATCAATGCCTTCGATCCTGATATCTACATTGCAAAGTCCCGATTGATTTTTGCCATCAAGCTCTAACCTATAATCTCCTTCCTTTGAAAGAGAAAGCCGGTGCGTGCTGATGCGTTTTGCAAAAATATCGGTTTTCTCCGTGTTCAGTATTTCGCTGCGAAGGAGCTCCATTTCGTCAGCGCTTTCCGTTTCCTCATCGGTTTTCTCTGCAAGCTTACGCTGAATGGCATTCAATTTGCGGGCATACCGTTTCCGCACGTCAGCCTCCGACAAAATAGGCGAGGCAATCTGTGCCGTGACCTTCACCTGATCAAGCACTTCGCCGTTTTTCTCAGCACAAACACGAATATCCAGAGGCTCATCTTTTCTTATGGTCTGCGGCAGCAGCAGCTTTGTCTTAATGTCCGTATAGTAATCCACCCCTCCGGCAGTTCCCCTGATTACTTCGGGAACGGAATACTGCACGAGAACCTTCCACTCGCCGGGTTTTACGTTCTCCAGATTATAAATACAATATCCGTCCTCCGCAATATCCGGCTTGATATCCGTATTTTTATCATCCGGATCAATCAGGACAATATTGATCGCATTTCCGCCCGGCATACCGGACGTATATTCATACTTCTTGTCCGACCAGACGACATTTACCTGCGCCGCATTGTCCTCGGAAGAAATCCGAAAACGCTTCAGCACATAATCGGCACCCTTTTTGTATGTATCCAAATCATTCAGCATCAGCTCATTATCATTGGCATCCGCTAAGATCTGATTGAACATCAGCATCATCTGGTAGGCATTCGGCTGGTTATAAAACCTGCTTTTCGGATTTTTCGCAGTCAGCTGGTCAAAATACCGTTTTGAAACGTTTCCAAGTGCTGCGATATATACGGGAGGCTCTGATCCGAGTACACTTACCGGATTAACGCCCTGGTTATGTGCGCCGTCACTCAAAATTACATACGCTTTCAGATCAGAGGTCAGAGACGTGTTTTTCATAATCTGATTTCCGATCTGAATCGCCTCTCCCATCGCTGTCATATTGTGAGTTTTCAGCTTTTCAATATAGTCCAGTGCCGCCTCCGTTTCATGAAGCCCCTCTTTCACCGTCAGAAGCTTCGGATTGGTTCCGGCAGGGTAGACCCATGACCCATTGTCGGAAAATTCGTTTATTGCAAACTGATCTCCGACTCTTGCCTGCCTTATAAACGCCTTTGCATCAATTTTTACCATATCAATCGCGTTCCACATAGAGCCGGAAGTATCCAGCATCAGTACAAATGCCAACGTTTTTGCTTCACCCATTTTTTATTCCTCCGTTTTTGTTTTGTGTGTCTTATCGTCTGCAAGATAGTCCGCCGACACGTCTCCCAGCAGTAAATATTCCCTGATGTTCTTCTTCGAATAGTAGTCCGCATAATTCTGGTAGAGCTTGAGCGTCGCCCACACATAAATATCACCGATGACACTCAGCTTCTGACCATAGATTGCTTCCCACAAATACTTATCGTAATAATGATTGATCCTTGTATAGGATGGATTGGACGCTCCTAAAAAGGCAACCGCCTTTTCCTTCCTGACCCAGCATGCCCCAAAGCATTCGTCTACATACAGATTGTTATTATTGCAGGCGATGCTGAGCACGATCGGTGTGTTCCTTTTCACATCCAATTTCGGCACATCCCTTGTGGAGAGCCCGATCGAGGCGGACCAGCTTGTATTGCTCCCATGTCCCCGGTAATTCACAAAGGCTGCCCCCTGATTGATGGCACTGACCAGCTCACTTTTTTTGCACTTGCCGTCATACTTTTTTTCAACCCGAAAGGTTGAATTTGCCGTCACATTCGCAGCGATATCCTCCTTACACTGCTCATAATTACTCTTGTTAAAGGTCGTAAACACTGCCGTATGACGGATATTCTCCCGGTAAAACCGGTCATAATAGGATGCAATGTCCGTCTGCCGGTTCAGCTCCTCCCTGCTTCGAGCCGGAAATCGGGAAAGTGCAAAACGCGGAAGGACTGTCTTACCGTCCGTACAGTAATAACTGTCGCTCGCAAACCCCTCCGAATCCCTGTGTGTCGGTATCTGATTGATGTCTCCGCCGAGCACTACATAGGAAATGCCATCGCTTGCATATCGCTGCATCAGGTAAGCTAAGATTGCTTCATCCTGACTTTTATCGGAATATTTTGCATAAATATCCTTTGTCAAAACAATCTCCACATCATAAGCAAACGTCTTCACTCCCTCATAGATTTTCATCGAATATTCCAGTTCCTCTGTTGTGATGATGAGCATTTTCGGCTTTTTCACCGCATCCGTCTGATAGAGCTCACGGTAACCGAGCAGGAGCGGATAAAGTGCCTCATTCAGACCGTGCGGCAAAGCATCTTCCGGCGATTTACGCAGTGACGGCTCCTCATCCTCAAACCACACCTTGATTTCCATCTGCTCTGCAATCGATACCACCCCGCTCGCCGGACGATAATGCATCGGATAAACGTAGAGAAGCATACACTCTGTCCCCAATACCTGCTCCTGTCCCAAAAATTCCGCATACCCCGACGGATACGAACGATCCGAGCTGTAGGCGGCATCATTTCTGACAAATTGCTGTTCTTCCGTTTCCAAAACCGGTTCAGGCACAGGAAGCACATCATACGTTCCTTCCAAATTCGTCTCCCTCACATTGACCACTTCCAGCCGTTTAAACCTTTTTCCCTGCGGCACTGCAACATACAACCCTTCCCGCACGAGCATCGGTCCGCCCGGCTCGGAGGTCGTGCCCGCCTCTGCCAGATCAAAAAGGACTGTCCCCACCTGATCATACGGTTCCGTAATCTGCCAGACTCCGTCCATTTGGTAACGGATGCTGACAAAGGCACTTCCCGCATCATCCGCTCCGCTTTCAGTATTTGCATATCGAACCGTCTTCTCTGCCGGTTGTCCGCTCTCTCCGTCAGTGAATGAAATCCATGTTCTCTCAGCCAAATTTTTCCCTCCTTTACATTGCGTTTCTCTTGTATCTGGTTTCTATTTTTGCTCAGATATCACCCCATCCTCCAGTTGCTATATGATATATCTATTTTAACATAATGTTTATAGATTTGCATATATATTTTCGCTAAAATATATAATTTTTGTATATTATTCTTCTCAAAATCAGGAAATTATTTTTTTAATTAAATCACCATAAAAAAAGAGCCTTTCGGCTCTCTCTTATAACTGTCTGCATTCCTACTTAACTATGTCGGAATTACTCTGTTTTTATTTTTTGTCGTCATTCTCGTCCCGGTAAAATGCAAGCCGGTTCTTTCCTCTCCTTTTCGCCTTGTATAGTCCCTCATCCGCCGCCTTATACAACTCCTCAAAGCTTGCGGCATCCTGCGGATAAACCGCACAGCCAATGCTTGCCGTCACGGTGTATTTGTTCTGCTGCCCCACCTGAAAATCACGGAACAGACCTGCGACCCGTTCCGACTCCTTTTTGATGCTTTTCTCATCACGAACATCCTTTAAAAACAGGATAAACTCATCGCCTCCGGCTCTTCCGACAATGTCAGAGCTTCGAAACTCCTTGCGCATGCGGGCACCGATACTGCGAAGCACCTCATCCCCAAAGGCATGTCCGCGCGTGTCATTGATTGTCTTAAAATCGTCAATATCGAATACGAACAAAAGTCCCTGCTGCTCTGTGCTTGTATCTATATATTCCTTGATCTTGCGCTCTGTCGCAATCTTGTTATTCAGCTCTGTCAAAAGATCGGTGTCCGCCTTGTTCTGCAGATCCGCATTTCTGGACTTTACATGCACGTTGTTTATGTACAGATAAATGATGAGCGTCATTGCTATGCAGGCAATCGCAAACAGAAGGATCATACTCTTCGTCGTCTGAAACCCGCTCTCAACCATTTTGCTGACATATGCATCCGAGATGCCCAACGCAAAATACCAGTCATTTGTACCAAGCGGCACAAAGAAAACATAGGTATCACTGTCCCCGATATCCGCCTCAAGGCAACATTCCTCCAAATTGCCGATGTGACCGTCAAGCTCCGCATAGCCCTCTTCACCGACCTGCGTCCTGATTCTGTCAAGGAGATTATCCCCGATAGACAGGCTGCTCTTTCCGCGTCCATTTATGTATAACACCGTTCCGTCCAATTTGATGATCGAGCTCCACATGATTCCGTCATAGTCGTGCATCTCATTATATTTCATCAGTGTTTCAAGCTTGTAATATGCCAACAGGTTGTTCGATCTGCCATTCACCGGAACGGTAATGACCAGAGCCGACTCCCCCGTCACCTGATCGTCCTCTACATAATAGTAGCGTACCTCGACCACGCCCTGTCCCAGCTCCACAAAGTCGTTTCCGATATCCACCCGTTCGCCCAGATTGCTGATCCCGCGGCCTGTGGAATCGACAAACACTGCCATATAGGCATCCGTATAAGCACAAAACTGCTGAAGCAGCTCCGTCACCTGCGCCGTGTTGTCATCCCTCTGATTCTTTTGTATCAGCGCAGACACAAGCATTGAGGGAGTCTTGAGCCTTTCAAGATCATGATTATAGCGGTCGCTGTAAGTGGCAGCCGTCAACAGAATAGACTGCGTTACATTCGCTTTCACCACTTTCCGCTCATGGAACGCATAGGTTGCCAGCATCAATACAACGACTGCAAAAAAGACGATGCCGAGCGTAATCAGCCTGACCGCTGTCTTATTGACATGATTCCTTTTGGACATTTGATTCTCCTTTATCAAACTGTTCGCTCTCCGCATCAAATTATTCTTGCCGGTGCGCCTTCATTGCTTTTTTTCTCTCATACATGTTCTCATCCGCTTCTTTTAATAAAGTTTCCATGTCAAACGGACGGCAACCGTAAGCACCTCCGATTGCAAGAGAACAATGAACGGGATCTTCCTTCCGGTTCAGAGGCTCTACGTCCTTTTCCCATTCCTTTATCATATTGCGCGCTTCCTCTTCGGAATAATTGCAAAATACAAGCGCAAACTCATCTCCGCCAAGCCGATATCCATGAACGGTATCATCAATCAGCCGCCTCATTTCGTCCGCTACTCGTTTCAGGACGGAATCTCCCGCCTCATGTCCGCATGTATCATTCATTTTCTTTAAAAAGTTTACATCGAGAAATACGATGTAGATCGAATCTAATTTTTTGTATTCCTGACTGACTCTCTGGTTATATTTTGTCCGGTTCTCCAGTCTGGTAAGTCCGTCGCATTCTGCCTGAATCCGAATCATATTCTGTCTGACATATTGCAATTTTGCATTTTTTAAGATGTAGGAAATACTTATGGAAATCACCGAAAAGATCACCATCCTCGGCAGTGCAAAATACAAAAGCAGCTGCTTCATATATTCTGCATTCATAATGGCTGCACGACCTGCAAAAGAATCTTCTGCCAATGTAATTCCGTAAGTGGTCGCATAAACCATATTGCCATCCCAACAGCCGATATAATAGCCGAGCAGAACGGCAATAAAAACACCAACCAGATTTATACTGAAGGCAATCCGGAACACGCGGGTATCGATATACTGTGCCGCTAACAAAACCGGCAGCACACATAACATCACGCCGTGAAAGGTGAGAAATGTCTGTATGGATATTGCCATAAAGGAAACGCAGACAATCAGTACATATTTAAACCATCTGTTCCTTCCTTTTGTATAAAAAAAGATGAGCATCGGAATCAATAAACATATGCAGCCTATGATAATGCCAAGTCTCATATAAAAACGATTTACAACAAAAATGCCGATCTCATTGGCGGAACATACTAACAGAGAAATACCGCACATGACTGCTAAAAACACGGTACTGAATTTGTTCGCTTTTAATTCATCCTGATATTGTAACTTTTCAATTTCTTCCATATGTGCTTTCCGTCCATTCCCCTAAAATACTACTTTCTCATTATACAAGAAAAATCCCGACTATGCAATACAGTAAAACATCCGCTATCGCATCCGTTTCAGATAGGCTTCCTCACCGCTCATAAAACTTGTTTTGTCCTTCTTTCACTCAACCGCATGGACATTGCATGCTCTATTTGCAGACAACGATCCGCTTTACCTATCACCAATGCAAGCCTATTGCTTTATCACTACTGAATATGCAATTTTCTCAGTCTCCTCGGTTTTCTCATGATGTTATATATTGTTCCACTGCGTCCGCTGCAGCTTTTATTCCGTTCTCCTGCCGAATCTTCTCACCTGCTTCGAGAGCACTGTTGTCGTATTTCCCGCTGATCAGCTCTATCAGTGAAGTCTTGATTTCTTCCACACTGCATAGTTTCTGTCGGATATACAATGGTGCCGGTCCC
>JAFUZE010000037.1 GCA_017476765.1 Lachnospiraceae bacterium | reverse complement strand
CCGTCCACATGCGTAATTCCCTGTTCTTTCAGCACCTGCCGGATATCTGCATAATTGCTTCGGACAATCGTTACTCTGTCCGTGAACGGTTCCAAGCGTTCCTTTGACGCAGCGATCGCCGCTTCATCCTGATCGAGACCGATGAATCTTCCGCTCGCCTCAAGCCTCCTGACAACCTCAAGGGCATGTCCGCCTCCGCCGAGTGTGCCGTCCACATAGATTCCGTCCGGTTTTACCGAAAGTCCTTCCATCGTTTCGTTGAGCAGTACCGAATAATGTGAAAAATTCATCGTTTGCGCCAATTTCTCCCTTCACTGTATTCTCATCATAGGTAGTCGCAAAACGCTTCGAGACCCGGACGGATATGTACAAAATAACGAAACTCGGGCTCCAAGCAGTGGCTGAGTCACCCTCGTTTTCATTATTTTGTACATATCCTGATAACGGAAAAGAGAGTTTCACAATCATCTGTTTTCTTATCAGATACTCAGTCCAAGCTCCGTCAGGTGCTCCGCTACCTCCTCCATATCCTCAAAGGTATTTGTGTCCTCGTATCTCGTCTTATCCCATATTTCAATACGGGAGCCTACGCCCACCAGCGTCACATCCTTGCTCAGATCTGCAAACTCCCTCAGAACACCGGGAACGAGAATTCTGCCCTGCTTGTCTACCTCTACGCTTGCAGCTCCTGCTAAGAAGAAACGTGCAAATTGTCTTGCCTGCTTGTTCGTGAGTGGAAGAGTTTTGATTTTTTGCTCCAAAGCGGTCCATTCCTCCTCGTCGAAGACATAGAGACACCCGTCAAATCCCTTCGTCACGACGAACTCATCGCCAAGTGATTCACGGAATTTGGAAGGAACGATCAGTCTGCCCTTGGCATCGATTGTATGGTTGTATTCACCCATAAACATCATTCGTCACCCGTGTCCACCACTTTGTACCACTTCATACCACTTTCCACCACTTATGATACATAATACCCCACTTTTTCCACCATGACAAGAGTTTTTTTGTTTTTTGAAAATAAAAAAATGCCCTCAAAAGGGGCATTTTAAGCGGTTTTTCTATATGTAGTGCGTGCGAAAACATATGGCGCTAAATGTTGTGTATATCAATTCAGTCTGTAAAAAGAAACACACTTTCTCCTTTTTACACATTAAAGCGGAACAGGATCACGTCTCCATCCTTCACCACATAATCCTTTCCCTCCATGCCGACCAGACCTTTCTCCCTGGCGGCAGCAAGGGAACCTTGCTCAAGCAAATCCTTGTAGCCTACGACCTCAGCCTTGATAAAGCCGCGCTCAAAATCCGTATGAATCTTGCCGGCAGCCTGCGGAGCCTTCGTTCCTTCCTTGATCGTCCACGCTCTCGTCTCGTCCTCGCCCGCAGTCAGATAGCTGATCAGACCGAGCAGTCTGTAGGACGCCTTGATGAGCTTCTCCAGACCGGATTCCTTTAAGCCCAGATCCTCTAAGAACATTGCCTTCTCCTCGTCATCGAGCTCCGCAATCTCCTGCTCGATCTGCGCACAGATGACAAACACCTCACTGTCGGTCGCCGCCGCATACTCCCTGACGGTCTTGACATGATCATTGGAGGCTCCGTCGTCCGCAAGATCCTCCTCTCCCACATTCGCAGCAAAAATCACCGATTTTGCCGTCAGCAGATTGTACGAGTCAAGCCAAGCCTGCTCATCCTCATCCTCCGTCTGAAAGGTCTTGGCAAGCTTTCCTTCCTCAAGATGCGCCTTGAGCCGCTCCAAAAGGCCAAGCTCTTTGGCAAGCGTCTTATCGTTTTTCGCTCCTCTTGCCGTCTTGGCAATTCTTCTCTCCAGTATTTCTATATCCGAAAAGATCAGCTCAAAATTGATCGTCTCAATATCCCGCACCGGATTGACGCTGCCGTCCACATGAACCACATTAGCATCCTCAAAGCACCGTACCACATGGACGATCGCATCGACCTCTCGAATATTGCTCAAAAACTGATTGCCAAGCCCTTCTCCCTTCGAAGCGCCCTTGACCAGACCCGCAATATCGACAAACTCGATGACCGCATTCGTCACCTTCTTAGACTGGTACAGATCACCCAGAAGCTTTAACCGCTCATCCGGCACAAGCACGACCCCGATATTCGGGTCGATCGTACAGAACGGATAGTTCGCCGACTCCGCTCCCGCCTTTGTCAATGAATAAAAAAGTGTACTTTTTCCTACGTTCGGTAATCCGACGATTCCCAGTTTCATATATTAAACATCTCCTTTATTTTACCCTTATTTTACGGTTTTTCCGTAGCTTGCCATTTTAACCGAGGCAGAATCTTTGATTTCATTCCTCCCTCAATGCATTTCTAAGAACTTCTTCTGAACGTCTATTGTAAGGGCTTCTTTCTTGTCGAAGGACTTCCACATATCACTCTTCTATGATTTCTTGCAGGGATATATCATCTTTTCGATCTTCGCTTCCCGGATTTATCAACAGACCTGACAAATTACATCCCATTCGGTTGACGAACAAGCCCTTCTTCCAGCTCCTTTAAGAGCTTTTCCCATTTTAGGCTCCTTTCTAAGTTAAAGAAACCACAAATCAGCACGACATATTATACACTAACCGGGGCTGAATTGCAATGTTATTTCATTTTTGATAGCTGAAAACCCGCGATTTTATCACGTTTTTCGGATATTAGGGAAACACTGATTAAGTGTTTCCCGCGCGAAATTCGCAGGCACAAAGTGCCTTTCCACAGCAAATTTCTGCGCATCCATGCGGGGCAATCTAAGGAAAAGCTGCTTTAATCAGCGTTTCCTAGATCTCCACGTTGTCTGATATGAATTTCTCAAGCTCCTTTCGTTTGATCAGTTCCT
>JAFUZE010000036.1 GCA_017476765.1 Lachnospiraceae bacterium | reverse complement strand
TAGCCCACGCCGTGACCGGTACCGCACTTGTAATCCCTGCCGATTCTCCAGAGCGGCTCCCTTGCGATAATATCCAGATTTCTGCCGGTACAGCCATATAGGAACTGCACATTCAAAAGACGCAGCATGCCTACGGCTGTCAGCGTGAAATCCCTGCGCTGCTCGTCCGTCAGAGCTCCAAGTGCAATCGTGCGCGTCACATCCGTCGTTCCGCCCAGATACTGCCCTCCCGAATCTACAAGAAGAAAACCCTCCGGCTTTAACTGTGTATCCGACGCTTCATCCGCCGTGTAGTGCATCATCGCTGCGTTTGCCCCATATGCACTGATTGTCTCAAAGGACAGATCCAAAAAGCCCTCGATCTGCCGTCTGAGCTGATCGATGTAGCCCGCCGCATACCTCTCGGTGAGGGGCTTATTCCCCTGCTCCTGCCCGTCCTGCGCCTGCTTACCGGCCGCCTCCTTGCCCTGGCAGTTCTTCCCATGTTCCTGTGCATCCTGTGCCTGCTTACTGACCGCTTCCTTGATATGGCGGATCATCCGGATTACCGCCACGCTGTCCTTGATATACACCTGCCGCATATGCGCAAGCTCAGTCTCATTTTTGACCGCCTTGAGCAGAAGAGTCGGATTTTCCTCCCAGACAATGCGAGCCTTGTCCTGTACGATGCGGTAAAGCGCATAGGAAATCTCCTGCTCATCGAGAAGCACGCCCACACGCTCCTGTCCGCTGTGCTCTGTCTCCTCCTCCAAAATGCGGGCAGCTGTCTGATAAAATTCGTCATATACCTCTACCGTGACATGGCAGCCGTCCAAATAGGCTTTTACCTGCTCCGTCACTGCCTCCCTTTGCAAAAACAGAAAGGCTCTCTCCTGTGTGAGAATCGCATAGCTGAGTGCAACCGGATTGCACGGAATATCCGTTCCCCTGATGTTAAACAGCCACATCACATCATCGAGCTTTGTCAGGAGGTGAAGCTTTGCACCGCACTTTTGCATTTTGCTCCGCACAAGCTCAATTTTCTCCTTCGCACTCTGCCCTGTAAGCTCCTCAGGGAGCAGAAGGATTTTCCCCTTCGGCAACGCCGGTCTGTCCTCCCACAGCCCATCCGCCGGATCCGTCTCATACAGGAGCGATGCCTGCTTTTCCTCGGCAAGCGCCTCCAGCTTTCTTCCGAACCGGCAAGTGACGACGTGTCCGTCAAAGGCGATCTTCTGTCCCTTTTTTACCTGCTCCTTTAAATAATCAGGAAGCGTCGGCACCTGCTCCTCTCCCATCTTCATAAGCTCGATACCGCTTCCGTCAAGCTCCCTTGCAGCCTGGATAAAATATCTGCCGTCCGTCCAAAGAAGCGCTTTGTCTGCCGTCACGAGAAGTGTGCCGTTAGAACCGGTAAAGCCCGACAAATATTCCCTGACCTTGAAATAATCGCCCACATACTCCGAATTATGGCAGTCGGAGGTCGGCACCAAATAATAATCGGCTCCCAGCTCCGCCATCCGGCTTCTCAGTCTCTCAATTCTCTCTGCGTGCTCCCTTCCCATCTTATTTGACTCCTTCCAGAATCGATACGGCGGAGCTTGTACCAAGCCTGTCACAGCCGAGCGTCAGAAAGTCCTCCAGATCCTGCCTGCTCCGGATTCCTCCCGCCGCCTTGATGCGGACAGCGTCCCCGATATGCTCCTTGAACAGGGCAATATCCGTCTTGACTGCTCCGTCAGTGCCAAAGCCGGTAGAAGTCTTGATGTAATCCGCCCCTGCGTTTGTGACAGCCTTGCAGAGCGCAATTTTTTCCTCCTCTGTCAAATAGCACGTCTCCACAATGACCTTGAGGATTCGATTCTGGCACTCTCGCTTTAATGTAATGATCTCCTGTTCCACCTTGTCAAAATCACCGTTTTTGACATCCGAAATATTCACGACCATATCGATCTCACTTGCACCGTCCTCGATCGCCTGCTGCACCTCCGCCAGCTTGGCGGCTGTCACGCTGTATCCGAGCGGGAATCCGACTACCGTACAGATCGTCAGCTGCTCCCCGTATTTCCGATTCACTCTCCTGACATAGCACGGCGGAATACAAACGGACGCGGTCTGATACCGGATTGCCTCCTCACATACCTTTTCTATCTCCTCCCAGGTCGCATACGGCTTTAACTGGGTGTGATCCACATGTTTATAAATCTGCTGCTTTTCCATTGCTTTTTCTCCTCTCCTTCGGATGCACTTCCTGCATTTCTTATATAGTAAAACATTTACATGGAAAAATCTATTAAATTTGTTTTAATTCTTTTTTACATATATAATGATTCGAGGGTCAAAACTGATTACACGGATTGTTTCGTGCTTCGCACTCCCACAATCCTATCCTACATTCGCAATTTCGTGGTTCTTCGCTCCATTTCTTGCTCATGTAGGGGTGGGTCATAAAGCCTTGCTCCACTTGCAGGCAAGCTTGCTGTGGAGCAAGGCTTTTGACCCTGTAATCGTATAATTTATGAACTTTCTATGAATTTTTGCATAATTATGTAAATCAGCTTGCCTCAAATCCCCCTTACATGGTATAATAATTGTGCATTATATTGCACGAATGAGTTGTATAAGAGTTTGGCTGATTGCTTGCAAAGGCAAACAGCCAAATTTCTTTCAAATATGAAAAAGGGAGGTATAGAATGGAATCGAATTACTTTTCAGAAATTACTCCTGAAATTTTGAGACTGTCAAAGCTCAGCCAGCAGGCAGGGATTATTGACACAGAGCTTTTCACCAAATATGAGGTCAAGCGGGGGCTTCGTGACCTGAACGGGAAAGGCGTATTGGCAGGTCTCACCAATATTTCAGATGTAAGAGCCAACAAGCTTGTGGATGGGGAACTGGTTCCCGACCACGGACGTTTATTTTACAGAGGCTATGATGTCAGGGATCTGATTAACGGCTGCAGAGGCGAGAAGCGCTTTGGCTTTGAGGAGGTCACCTACCTTCTCCTCTTTGACAAGCTGCCGGACTCTAAGGAGCTCGCAGAATTTGAGAATCTGCTTGCGAGCTATCGTTCTCTTCCGACGAGCTTTGTGCGCGACATTATTATGAAAGCGCCAAGCAAGGATATGATGAACACGCTGGCACGAAGCATTCTGACCCTTTATTCCTACGACGACAGAGCCGACGACACGTCGCTTCCGAATGTACTTAGACAGTGTCTGCAGCTGATCAGCTTATGTCCGATGCTCGCCATTTACGGTTATCAGGCATACAATCATTACCATGACGGCAACAGCCTGTTCATCCACCAGCCGAAGGCGGATTTGTCTATGGCAGAAAATATTTTACATATTCTTCGTCCGGACAGCTCTTATACACCGCTTGAGGCTAAGATTCTGGATGTGGCACTGATTCTTCATATGGAGCACGGCGGCGGAAACAACTCCACCTTTACGACACACGTTGTCTCCTCTTCCCTGACCGATACCTATTCTGTCATGGCGGCGGCAATCGGGTCACTCAAGGGTCCTCGCCACGGCGGTGCCAACATCAAGGTTGTTCAGATGTTTGAGGATATGAAACAGGTAGTAAAGGACTGGACCGATGAGGATGAGGTTTCCGCTTATCTGACAAGACTTCTGAACAAGGATGCGTTTGACCATGCCGGTCTGATTTACGGTGTCGGGCATGCGGTATACTCCAAGTCCGATCCGAGAGCTGTGATCTTTAAGGACTATGTGGAGCGGCTCTCCAAAGAGAAGGGACTGCACAAGGAATTTGAGCTCTACTCCCTTGTCGAACGTCTCGCACCGCAGGTCATTGCAGGTGAACGGCAGATTTATAAAGGTGTCAGTGTCAACGTGGACTTCTATTCCGGTTTTGTTTACACGATGCTTGGACTGCCTCAGGTGCTCTACACCCCGATTTTTGCGATTGCGAGAATGGTCGGCTGGAGTGCGCACCGTTTGGAGGAGCTCTCAAACAACGGCAAGATTATCCGACCGGCATACAAGCCGATTCACGAGGATATGGACTATATTCCGCTTAACGAGCGATAAACAAAAGTACAAAATCATGTGTCTATGATACAACGCAAAGAAAGAGAAGGCAGCCAAAACGGCACGCCTTCTCTCTTTTTTCTTTTTCTCTATATTCCTGATTGTCTGCAAAACATTGTTTCCGAAGAAAAGCCAGGAGACATATCGCACATCAGTCGCTTATTCCATTCCGAGGAACCGCTTTACAACGTCCTTCATCTCGTCCTTTTCACAGACTGTATCGTGAATCACCTTCGCATCCCGAATCTCCTCGATGGCGCCCGGCACTGCGACGTTACCGATTCTGCTCAGTTCGTCCACCAGTTCAAAATCAGATAGCGCATCGTACTTGCCGTCAATCGCATGCATCACGCTTCTCGTAAACTTGAACGGACTTGCCGTTGATGCAATCACGGTCTTTGTCGTATCCCCGGTCTTAGCTACATACTTCTGATAGACCGCTGCTGCGACCGCCGTGTGGGTATCGATCACATAGCCGCAGTCCTCATACAGCTTCTTAATCACATCAAAGGTCTCCTGCTCCGAGGCATAGCCGCCTCTGAAAGATTCGAGCTGCTCCTTCATCTCGTCGGTAATCGTATATTCACCTTCGTTTGAGAGACTTTGCATCAGCTTGGCATTTTTGTCCGCATCCTCGCCTGCAATGCGGTAAATGAGCCTCTCTAAATTGCTGGAGATCAAAATATCCATTGACGGCGAGGAGGTCAGAATAAAATCACGTTTTCTGTCGTATGTACCGGTCCGGAAAAAGTCGAACAGCACCTTATTCTCATTGGATGCACAGATCAGCTTGTCGATCGGCACGCCCATATTCTTCGCATAAAATGCAGCAAGTATATTACCGAAATTGCCTGTCGGAACGACAACATTGATTTTCTCACCGTCAGAGAGCTTGCCCTGCCCCAAAAGCGTCGCATAAGCGTACACATAATAGACAACCTGCGGAACAAGACGTCCGATGTTGATGGAGTTTGCAGACGAGAACTGGTAACCCTTCTTTTCCATCTCCTTTGCAAATTCCTGATCGGAAAACAGCCGCTTGACACCGGTCTGGGCATCATCAAAATTGCCGTGAATGCCTACAACATGCGTATTGTCACCGACCTGTGTCACCATCTGTTTCTCCTGAATCGGGCTGACACCGTTTTTCGGATAAAAGACAATGATCTTTGTGTGCTCCACACCGGCAAATCCCGCAAGCGCCGCCTTGCCCGTATCTCCCGAAGTTGCCGTCAGAATGACGATGTCATTTTGAATCCGGTTCTTCTTTGCAGAGGTTGTGAGCAGATGCGGCAGAATCGATAACGCCATATCCTTAAACGCAATCGTTGCGCCGTGGAACAGCTCGAGATAATAGACACCCTCCGCCTCCACAAGCGGCGCAATCTCGCTGACATCAAATTTGGAATCGTATGCCTTTGAAATACAGCTCTTTAACTCCTCCTCCGTAAAATCGGTGAGAAAAAGCTTCATGACCTCATAGGCAACCTCCTGATAGGTCATCTTTGACAGTTCCTCAAGTGAAAGCTCCAGCTTCGGGAGCTGCGTCGGCACAAACAGCCCGCCGTCATCAGCAAGTCCTTTTAGGATTGCCTGTGATGCCGAAACCGGCGCACTGTCACTTCTTGTACTCTTGTATAAAATTTCCATGGTATATCCCTCACATCTTAAATTTATCACTCGTCCCTTATCATAGCATAAGAAGTGTAATCTGGCAATGTTTTTGATGCACGCTCTATCTGTCCTTATAAATCATTTTGGGTGCACACTCTATCTTTATTCACCAATATGCGGCAAGCCTTTATTTCTTTATTGTAATATGGTAATTGCCTGCATCGCTTGCATAAGAAAACTTCAAATAGACGGTTTGCCCCTTTTTCAGCTGCAATTTCCCCTCACGCGACGGAAGAAACGAATTGGGGGTTATCGTTTTCAAATTGTTCTTATATTTTTCCTTTGCAATAACATACAGGGCATAATTCTTTTTGTTGTTCTCCAGTGTAAGCTGCTGTGGGTACATAGCCTTTCTTTTTCCTTGATTTATTAAAAAATCAGCTGTCAGATTCCCCAAACCGGTATCGTCCTTTTTGGCATTGGTCGTTTTGATATCGGAAACAGCAAACGTATAGGTGCCATCCTTTGACGCAGTGAATCTGACATAGGACTCTGCGGTGCCAAATGTCACCTTGTACGAACCCTTCTGTATCTCCGGTGCCTTTTTATAGTCTTTTACAGCGGTTACTTTTTTTGCTGCCGCTTCAGTCGAAATGGGTGATGCGCAAAAAGCAATCACTGCTGCCAGAACAAACGCCATAACCGCAGTCACTTTTCTTTTTTGCAAATTTTTTTCACATTTCATATTCTCCTCCTCTCCGTTTCGTTGTGCATCACTATTATTTGATCTTCGTTTTGCCTTTTGTAAAGCATTTCTGCTTGATCAACATCTTTTTGTATTTTTTGATGCATTTGTCCGGCACATCGTACACTGCGCCGTTCTTTGGGGAAAAAGCCTCTGTGCCGATCTCCTTGAGTTTTGTACTCTTGATTGTTACCTTCTTTAATTTTGTTTTATAGCTCCAAAAAGCAAGTCTCTCGATCCGGGTAACATTTTCCGGAATTGTCACTCTGGTAATTGCCGTATTAACAAAAGCTCTTTTTCCTATAGTCCTGACCTTCTTCGGAATCTGAATACTTTTCAGCTTAGAACAATGGGCAAACGTATTCTTATGAATGACCGTCATGTTTTTTGACAGGGTGACCTTTTCTAAATTTTTACAGCAAAAAAATGCACTTCCTCCCACGCTGGTAACCGTATCCGGAATGCGGATCTCTCGTAAAGAGTAGCAGCAATCAAATGCACTCGCTCCGATCCGCTCTAATCCGTTTGGTAGCTGAATCGTCTTTAGACTTTTACAGGAAGCAAAAGTGCCCCATTTAATCTCCTTTAATCCACTAGGCAAGCGAATTTTTTTCAGTTCTTCGCAGTACTCAAATGCTTCCTTGTCAATTTCCATCACACTGTCAGGCAGGATTATTTCCTCTACGCACATACAGCCCCCAACATACCCATTATTGAAGCTTTCGATGGACACAACACCCTCCGGCACAATGATTTTCCTTGTCTTATCATTGACATAATAAGTCTTATAATCTCCGCTTACATATTCCCCCAGTCCCGCTATTGTACGAACCGGCATTCCGTCAATCTCAGAAGGAATATTCACGACTTTCTCATTGCCGGTATAGCCTACGATTTTAACAGTACCGCCCTCCTCAACGCAGTATGTATAGCTGCCATATGTCTTATACTGAATATCTGTTCCGTCGGCATGCACCTGTCCCACTGATACAAACAGGAAAAACAAAATCCTCATTTGGAGCATTCCCGCCTTCGCTAATCTTACTCTCATAGCCCTCTCCTCCTCTCCGTTTCGATGTGCATCACTATTATTTGATCTTCGTTTTGCCTTTTGTAAAGCATTTTTGCTTGATCAACATCTTTTTGTATTTTTTGATGCATTTGTCCGGCACATCGTACACTGC
>JAFUZE010000035.1 GCA_017476765.1 Lachnospiraceae bacterium | reverse complement strand
CATATCATCTGTCGGAAAAGGAGCTGGCGTATATTCTTGCCCACGAGCGGTATCACCTGTAATGTAAGGATCATATCGTGAAATATCTTTCGTTTCTGCTGGCTTGCGTGTATTGGTTCCATCCTCTCGTATGGCTTTCCTATTTCCTGATGTGCAGGGATATGGAGATGCGCTGTGATGAGAAGGTGTTGATGACGCTTGGTGAGCAGATCAAAAAGGACTACAGTCATTCGCTGCTTTCCTTTGCGAAGGGGAAAAGGCTGGAAATCCTGACACCACTCGCATTCGGCGAATCGGATACCGGAAAGCGGGTTCGGAATGTCCTCGGATTCCGAAAGCCTGCCATATGGGTCAGCGTCATCGGTGTTTTGGTGTGTGCGTTTGTTCTGGCAGCTTGCGTAACGAATGCGCGCAGTGCCTTGCGTCTGCCCGATGAGCCGGTTTTGTTTTCCGGTATCGAACGAGAGGCGTATATGGCGCTCGTCTGGGAGGAGAAAGGGCGGGAATATGTTCCGTTCATGCCGTTTGATCCCTCTTTGCTCGGAGAATGTATCGGATACTATGAGCCGGAAGAGGGGGAGACCATCTATGTCTGTACGGTAAAAGGGCAGGATGCGGAGGCGTGGCTTTTAGATACGACGGCTCTGGAGAATTGTAAGGAAGGTATGATACTGCGGGAGGTGGGGACAACCGATATACCGGACGGATGGCAGTCGGAGCCGGATTATTGGTGGAATTTTGCGGGAGAAGAGAAGGGTGCATCTTCGGAAGACGTTTTCGAAGAGGCTGCTTCCGAACAAAAGGTTTCGCAGGCACAGCTCAATCCTCTGGAGGAGGCGATACACAAGGCGATCCTGGACATGAACAGAGAACCGGATACAGATCGGTATTATGCTGTGGAAAGCCACATCATGCTTGCGGCAGAGGAGGGCTATGCGCCTAAGGAGGATGCAGGGACGGTACAGGATGGCGTGATCGGAGGCGGAATCAATCGTAAGACCGTGTATCTGATGGTGCTGTATCAGGAGCTGAGCGTCCGGGAGGATGGTATTCACGAAGAGAGCGGCAGTCATATGCCGGTTGCAATCACCTTCATGGCGGAAGAAAATCCGCTCATGAGGAATCTGGCTCCCGGAGAAGGCGGGTTATATACCTATACATTACTGGAATATTGGACACCGAGGGACGGTAGCTATTATGTGCAGGATATTCGGGAGCGTTTTCCGGCGCAGGCAGCGGAGAGGGCGCTTAATACCCAGCAGTATATCCTGAGCCAGATGCAGGCATGCTACGCCCAGATTCCATTCGATGCAGCGCCCGTCATCGAGCGGCTTTTTGATACGATTGCGTCCTCCCCGCAGACAAGCTCCAATCCGCTCGATTATATGGAGGCGCATCCGCTGGAAGTACGTGAACTGACTTATTATGGAGCGAGTACCCTGCGTTATATTTTCGGAGAATTTTTGCAGGGCGGACAGACCGGGCTGAAAGGACAGCTGATGGAGAGCGTGCTGAAGCAGCTGGCACCGGATGAGATGATTCGTTTTCACAGCGGCAATGGGCAGGAGTACTTTGACGAGTGGCTTGCGACGGTCAGAGAGGAACGAAAAGCGCATGACGAGGCTTGGATGCGGGACTTTTGTCCGGCAGGCTTACTTCTTTTGCAGATGGAAGAAGAAACGGAGACAGCGGTGCAGGGCGATTCCGATTCTAATCACGCTGCTCCGTGATGAGCCATGACTTTCGGGATTATGACTGCCGTTACCGCTCAAATCGAAATTGTGTGAATAATAGCTTGTTTTGGTGATAAAAAGGAACCATAAAGAAAAAAGGTTGTACAACAGGAGCTTTTCGTTTATAATTTTCTGAAAGATGACTTGTGTTGGGGTATTGCAGTCAAAAGCTTACAATGTATGAAAAAGGTATGGGGGTTCCTATGAAAGAAACAAAACAAGGTAAATTTTCAATGACAATTTTGCTGCTGATCTTTGGGCTTGTTCCGATGTTTTGTGTCGGCGTGAGTATTTTTGAGATAGCGAGGAAGAGCATGGAAAATGAGGTGTCGACCAGTGTACATGCGCAGCTGGACGCATCGAATCATCAGTTTAATCTATACATACAGGATTCGTTTGCAGATGAACTCGGCTCGGATACATGGGAGAAGGATTATACCTATGTAGACAGTCTGCTCAACAGCAATATTGTCATGACGGTCTTTTTAGGCGATACAAGAGTTCTCACGTCCATAAAGGACAATAACGGTCAACGTCTGGAGGGGACACAGGCAAGCGAAGAGGTCATAGAAGCTGTCCTGAATAAAGGTATGCACTTTACATCCGAGAACGTGCAGATCAATGGCGAAACCTATTATGTGGATTATCTGCCTCTTAAAAATTCGGCAGGTCAGATTGTCGGCATGTCTTTTGTCGGCGAGAAAGCGTCGATTGTTACAAATGCATCGAAAAAAATGATTGTCAGATTGCTTACAATCAGTTTGATTGTGGCTGCAGTAGTTGTAGCTCTGATTTTGGCAATGGCAAAAGTCGTAAAAGGACCGATTATGGGGATGGTCGACAGCCTGAAGGTGATTGCGCAGGGGCATATTTATGAAGAGTTCAATTTAAAGAGCGCAATTTCGGAATATAAATCCATTATATCATCGCTTGATGTACTGCAGGGCAGCTTGACAAACGCAGTGGACACAATTAAAACCTCCTCTCATAACATTTTGTCAGGTGTTACTTCGGTGGGAGAAATTACGGAGACGACGACAAGTGCGGCGGAGCAGATTAACAGCGCGGTGGGTGAGATGTCACAGGGCGCACAGAATATGGCGGAGGATGTGCAGGATGTGAATGCGCAGGTCGTAGATATGGGAGAATGCATTACGGATATCAACAATAATGTGCGTCAGCTCTCCTCAACATCGGATGAAATGAAGGAAATCTCCTCATCCGCACAGAATTCGATTGATAAGGTTCTCACATCGTCCAAGACGATGATCGAGGCGATCAATCAGATTTCAGATCAAATTCTGACAACAAACGACTCGATCAACAGAGTCAACGAAGCGATCGGGCTTATTATTGATATCGCGGAGGAGACACAGCTTCTCAGCTTGAATGCTTCGATTGAGTCTGCGAGAGCCGGTGAAGCGGGAAGAGGCTTTGCGGTAGTTGCCCAGAGCATCGGTGATCTGGCGATTCAATCCAATGCGGGAGCGACGAACATTCAGGCAATTTCCGCTGAGGTCATTGAAAATTCCAAAAAGACGGTTGCGTTGGCGGAGAATATCAAGGAACTGATCAGGCGCGAGCAGGCGGACATTGAGGACGCATCGGGTGAGTTTGAAAGACTGGGAGCTTCCATTGCGCAGAGCATCGATGCGATTGCGGTAGTGGATCAGAATACACATTCGCTCGCAACCATCAAAGAGACGATTGTCTCCAGTGTCAGTGATTTGTCGGCTATATCAGAGGAGAATGCGGCATCCAGCGAGGAAGTATCGGCTTCTCTTGAGAGCGTTGTCGCAAACATTGAAACGATAAACGAGCATATGGGACAGGTGGAAGGAATGGTGGACAGTCTCGAGCAGGCGGTGTCATATTTTCAATAAGTAATTTCGGTGTTTGGATGTTTATAAATGCTGTATTTTATCGCATCAGATATGAGTGATCTGGTGCGATATTTGTTATCTGGTGTGAATTGAGAAATATGTAAAGTGCCAGATGTTTACGGAGCGGTCATTTGGGATGAGAACGGTCAGATCAGCGAGAATGCCATTGCAGAGCCGATGCGGATTACAGCCGATATTCTGGCAGCGGAGTCCGTATGTTTCTGCAGCTACATAGGAGTTCATTTATATATAAACGGGATGGGGACAGATCATATGATAACGAATATCATTACGAAGGGATGTGAATTTATATGAAAATTGAGGAATTAAATGAAGAATTGAGAAGCTGTTACGGTGAAGATGCGAAATTTAGAGAGGGACAGGCTGAGGCTATTTTAGGTGTTCTTCAAGGGGAAAGAACCCTGGTTGTTCAAAAAACGGGATGGGGGAAAAGTTTGGTTTATTTTTTGGCAACCAAAATTCTTAGAAGGAATAAAGGAAGTATAACATTGATCATAAGTCCGTTGTTGGTGTTGATGAATAATCAAGTCGATGCGGCTAATAAACTTGGTTTACAGGTTCGTACCATTCATTCAGACAATAAGGATGATTGGGACAAAATCATGAATGAATTGAATGCTAATAAGGTTGATGCGCTGATTATTTCTCCTGAGCGATTAGCAAATGAAAGCTTTATGGAATTGTTTATAAAACGTATGGCAGTAAATATCGGTTTGTTTGTTGTAGATGAAGCACATTGTATTTCAGACTGGGGACATGATTTCAGACCAGATTATAGACGGATTGTTGATATCGTCCGTATGCTTCCCTCCAATATTCCTGTTCTTGCGACTACAGCAACTGCAAATAACAGGGTAGTTGCTGATATTAAGAAACAGTTAGGAGAAGGTCTACATATAAGCCGCGGAAGCTTAATGAGAGAATCATTAGCAATTCAGGTTATTGAGCTTAATTCCAAAGAAGAGCGTTTGGCGTGGATAACAGATCATATAGATATGCTACAGGGAACGGGGATTGTGTATTGCCTGACCGTTAGAGATTGTAAATTGGTTCATAAATGGCTGCAAAAAAATGGTGTAACGAGTGAATGCTATTACTCGAATATCGATAATGCAGAGCAAAAAGACAAGAATGAGATCATTAGTAAATTTATGAAAAATGAAATCAAAGTATTAGTAGCGACGGTTGCGTTTGGGATGGGGTTTGATAAAGCAGACATTTCATTTGTTATTCATTTTCAAAAACCGGGAACTGTTGTTGCATATTATCAGCAAATAGGACGAGCCGGACGAGCAATTCAAAAGGCATATGCAATTTTGATGTGTGGGAGCGAAGATGATGAAATTAACAATTATTTTATTGAGTCTGCTTTCCCAACGGAGGAATTGATGAATGAAATTGTGAAAACATTGCGCGAACATCCCGGAATAAGGCAGGCAGATATTGAAAAATATATTAACATGAAACCTGCAAAAATCAAAGCATGTCTGAAATACTTATTGGTAAATGGGGACATCTATAAAGAAAAAAGTGTATATTATAAAGCAGCACGAGAATGGAAACCGGATTTAGAAAAAAGTGGGAAGATTACGGAGGTTCGAAAAGCAGAATTACGGCAGATGAACGATTTTGTAAAAATATCGGAGTGCTATATGAAATATATTGCCCATATTTTAGATGATGATTATGCAATAGATTGCGGAAAATGTTCGAATTGTCAGGGAACCCCTTTGTTTCCGACAATAGTCTCAGCTGCGGAAGTAGCGAAAGCACAGCAATTCATAAAAGAAGATTTTAATATCATTGAGCCAAGAAAAAAATGGCCATCTGGGAAGAAAATTCATGATAAAAATGCAATCGAATCGGATTTCATCTGCCAAACAGGACGTGTATTAAGTAATTATGGAGATGCAGGATGGGGAAAACTTGTCGCCAGAGGAAAGTATGAAGATGGATGTTTTGATGACCGACTGATAACAGCTTCGTATGATATACTAAAAGACTTTGTAAAAGAAAATGATATTAAATGGGTTACAAATATCTCGTCCAGACGCAGACCTGAATTAGTAAAAGATTTTGCAGAAAAACTAGCTCTGCGATTAGGATTAATTTATAAGGATGTCATATGCAAAAAAACGGATACAGTATGTCAAAAGGAGTTAAACACAAGCTATTTACAATTTCATAATGCTTTTGACTCATTTGAGGTTAGTGAAGCATTGAAGGAAAATGTCCTGTTAGTCGATGATATGGTCGATTCGAGATGGACATTTACAGTGTGTGGTTATAAACTTATAGAGAAAGGTTGCGGAAAAGTATTTCCTTTTGCCTTAGCTAATACTGCCGGAAGAAATGGAGATGAATGATATATGAATTTTTCGGATAATGCAATGTGTGCGATTCTTCTTTGTTCATATTTAGGGATTAAAAATGGTGAAGCTGCAAAACCATTATCGTTGGGAGAGTGGAATGATTTTTTAGATAAGATAGTAGCTATAAAAAAAGAACCAGGTGAGATATTGAACAATGATTTTGATTTAGTCAGCCAGTTGGCATTTTCAAATAGTCATATGGAACGTATCAAGTCTTTAGTATCCCGGGGGGCAAATGTGGCATTTGAACTGGATGATTTGGAAAAGAAAGGAATTCGGTTGGTAACTATATTTGATACAGATTATCCTGTGTTATTACGTCGCAGATTGAAACAGAAAATGCCGCCGGTATTGTATTATGCAGGAAATATCAATCTTTCGAAAAAAATAGGAATCGCAGTTGTGGGTTCAAGAAACGTGGATCAGGATGGTATAAAATTTACAAGAAAATTGGTGGAGAAAGCTGCTGAAGAAAAGCTGGTTATCTATTCTGGAGGAGCAAGAGGAGTTGACACGATATCAGAAGAAACTGCATTAAATTCCGGTAGCGCTGTTGTTTCCTATGTTGCGGACTCCATACTTTCAAAAATAAAAAAGAAAGAAATTTTGAGTAATATTATGTCGGGAAGATTATTACTAATTTCTGATGTGAGACCTGAAATCGGCTTTTCAGCAGCAAGAGCTATGAATAGAAATAAGTATATATATGCATCAGCATATGCCGCATTTGTAATCTCCTCGGACTATAACAAAGGGGGAACATGGAATGGGGCAACAGAGGCAATGAGAAACGGCTGGACCAAAACCTTCGTATGGAACCATCCCAACTATAGTGGTAACCTAAGGCTGATTGAAAAAGGAGCCATACCATATGATTTGACAAATGAAAAAATATACTATGTTATAACCAAAAAAGAACATGAATATAATCAACTTGATTTGTTTAGCATGAGTAAAAATGTTGCTGTAAGGGAGAGTAAAAATGAATATAATGCCGGCATTGAAAAAAATCAGGAGAGTACAGACCTATATGATGTGGTAAAAGCTTACATTGTAGAGCATCTTAATGAAGGAATGAGTATGGAAGATGCATCTAAAAAATTTCACGTTGCAAAAGGTCAAATGGGGACATGGCTGAAAAGATTATGCAAAGAGAGTCTTGTGGAGTGCAGGCAGGGGATTTATACTAAGTCATAATGCTTGAAAACGGCGTGTTTGCGGCTGTTTTCGTAAGCTTCGGCATGTCGGAATGCGACAATATGGGAATGCTTCCGCCGGGAAAACAAAGAAAAGGCTTGAATTAAAATACAGATGCTATTTTACACGAATCCTTTGCGCACCAAATAAAAACATATGTTGTTTTTTTGGTGACTCCTGTTTTGCGGATGGGAATCCGATGAGGATGCTTACGAGAGGAGGAAAAGCGTTTTTTAACCACTATTAACCCTATTGAAAAAGAAGTTAAAAACGGTTACAATAGTTAAAAAGGGTTACGAGGTGATGAAGATAGAAACGGAACGAACAGCGGAGGAGCTGGAAAGGCAGATCGCAGAATTGCCCATCGGGTATATTTCAAAGAAGATGATTCACGGAAAGCCTTATT
The DNA here is from genome assembly GCA_017476765.1 of Lachnospiraceae bacterium. Classification (GTDB taxonomy): domain Bacteria; phylum Bacillota; class Clostridia; order Lachnospirales; family Lachnospiraceae; genus JAFUZE01. Next base: position 12,509 of record JAFUZE010000035.1, on the reverse strand, counting down.
ATTATCAGCAATGGACCGAGAACGGGAAAACAAGAAGCATTTGCATGAAAAAGGAAGAAGCAGAAGAATTAAAGGTTTTGATCGAAAAGAGAAAGAGCCTGCAAAAGCAATTAAAAGGGCTGAAAAGAATATCGACCAGGCAGGCTGAAGTAAGAATGCCGGAAGTCGATTTGGAGACGAACACTTTGTATGGAAGGCAGCTGCTTGATATGGCACAAATGGCAGAAGGGCTTGAGGTTAGGGACTGCTTTTCGACTGTCCAAAGCTATCTGGACGGAAAGACGGGCGATAAGGTCTGCCTGATTTTGGGACTGCGGAGAACCGGCAAGACAACACTGTTCCGGCAGGCGGTTCTGCATATGACAAGGCAGCAGCAGGCAAGGACCGTGTATATCCGGCTCACGGCAAGGGATACGATCGAGTCCCTGAATCGGGACTTAAAAAAATTGGGCAGGGCGGGATACCGCTGCATTTTAATAGATGAGATTACGCTGCTGCCGGATTTCCTTCATTCTGCGACACTGTTTTCGGATATTTATGCAGCGCAGGGGATGAAAATTGTGCTGTCAGGTGCCCATTCTCTTGGCTTGTGGTTTGCGCTGCAAAAGCTGTATGACCGTGCGGTCGTTGCTCGGACAACCTTTATTCCGTATCGGGAGCACAGCAGACTGCTTAAAATTGACAGTGTTGATGAATATATCCGGCATGGCGGAACGCTGTATGATGCAATGCCGCACGATGAGGCTGGCGGAGAAGGTGTAGAGACGGCATCTTTTCGAGGCGCAGAGAGCACGCGGCACTATATTGACAATGCTGTTTGTCAAAATATCGTACATTCTCTTTCGGACGGAGGGGCAGGGCAAGCAAAGAATCTGCCGGCAATGCCTGATGCGGCAGAGCTTTCCTGCGCAATATACAGGGTCATTGAGGAAATGAATGAGGAGTTTGCGATGCGGGTGGTGAAGGCGTCATTGAAAACACACCGTCTGGAATCGATGGCAGCCGTTCCGGGAAGGGAAAAGCTTCCAGCCGGTTATACCGAGGAGCATATTGCTGAAATCAAACAATACCTAACCGCACTCGACCTGATTGCGCCGTGTCCGACCGAGTCTCTTGCTGCGGAACCGAAGATAGCTGAGACGATGCTGTTTACCCAGCCGGGGATGAGATACTGTCAGGCGCAGGCTCTGATCCACAGGCTCGTAAGGAGCAAATGGTCAGAAGATCTCAGCGAGCGTGAGAGAAAGCTGCTCGGGGACAGAATTTTGGAGGAGATTCGGGAGCAAATGCTGAGGGATCTTGTTCTGCTCGAGACGGCAAGGACTGCGAACAAGGGGAAACGTGCGTTCAGGCTTCGGTTTGCCGAAAGTGAATTCGATATGGTAATTTATCACGAGGAGACAAACACATGTGAGCTCTATGCAGTCAGGTACAGTGATATGCAGGTGCCTACGCAGTACCGTGATCTGACAGAGCCGGAAAAAACGGAACAGACAAGAAGGCGCTTCGGTGCGATTACCAAACGCTGCGTGTTGTATCGCGGAACGAACGATGTTACGGATGAGGGCATTACCTATCAGAATGTGGAGGAGTATCTGAGCGCTTTGCCTCACTGATAAACGGAGAAGCATCCTTTTCGGGCAATCGTTTCATCCTGCCGTTGCTTTGGTGCCTTTTTGAAGGGACTTTACAAGGCGGGATTTTGCTGATAGAATGAAAAACATGAAAAAATCGAAGTTTTATAGAATTTTTGCAGTCACATATATCAAAACAGCAATCGTTGTGATTCTGTTAAATATCCTGTTTTTCCCGTCCTTTCATCGCATTGCGGATGAGGGAGATACGCTCTTTGCGGTTCAGATGCAGGGGGAGGAGATCGGATATGCAGCCGGTGTGGGCGATGCCGAAAAATGCTTTTTGCAGGCACGCCGGATGCTGGCACAGGAATCGGCGGAGATGGTATTTACAGATGTGCAGGTTTCCTATGAGGGACAGGCACGTCTTTTTGGCGTAATCAGCAGTGAGGAAGAACTGACACAGCGTATGTATGAGAAGCTGAAACAGAATATCAGACAGACGCGGAAAAAGGCATATACGTTAAAGATCAATGATTTTACGGTCAATATCCAGACGAGCGCGGATATTCAAAAGCTCCTGCAGGCAGCACTCGACAAATACGGTGCAGCAGGGAAATATGAGGTGGAGCTTGTGCTGGACTCCACGAGGGAATTGAACGTGCTGACAACGCAGATTCGGAGCATCGAGGAAAAACAGGCTCAGGAAGAGCAGCAGAAAAATGCACTGACGCAGGCAGGAGTCGGCAGAGAGCTGTCGCAGCTCGCATCGAATATGGATGGGCAGTTGGAAAAGGATTTTGAGGATTATGACCTCGGGCTGACAGCGATCGGTTTTGGCGACAAAATTGAAGTCGTGGAGGCCTATCTGCCGGAGCGTTCTCTTACTTCTCTGGAAAAGGCGATTGAAACAGTGACGAAGGAGCAGGAGAAGAACACGATTTACGAGGTTGCAGCCGGAGACACTCTGTCCGGTATTGCATTAAAGACAGACATCAGCGTGGACAAGATCATTGCGATGAATGAGACGCTGGAGGATGAAAATTCGATGATTCGGATCGGCGATGAGCTGATTGTGACCGTTCCGGAACCGGAATTGTCTGTCACGAGAACGGAAGAGATTTATTATGAGGAAGATTACGATGCGGATATCGAGTATATTTACAACGATTCGTGGTATACGACCGAGTCTGTGACGAGACAGGAACCGTCCTCCGGACACCGCAGGGTCATTGCGTCGGTTGCCTACCGCAACGATTCGGTGAGCGGCCGCGATATCATCAAGGAAGAGGTGACGCTGGCTGCCGTTCCGAAGATTGTCGAGATCGGAACGAAAACACCGCCTACTTATATCAAGCCGATTTCGGGAGGGCGCTTCTCGTCCGGCTTTAAGAGAAGATGGGGAAGAATGCACAAGGGCGTTGACTGGGCGACACCTGTCGGAACTGCTGTTATGGCTTCCTCCGGCGGAACCGTTGCAAAAGCCGGATGGGGAAGCGGCTATGGCTATGTCATTTACATCAACCATGCCGACGGCAGACAGACCAGATACGGGCATCTGTCCAAAATTCTTGTAAAGGCGGGGCAGACGGTCAAGCAGGGACAAAAGATTGCCCTGTCCGGAAATACGGGAAGAAGCACCGGACCGCATGTTCACTTTGAGATTCTGATCGGAGGCACACAGGTGAATCCGCTGCAATACATGAATTAACCATTCTGCCATGCGAACAAAACGACGAAGAAGTGTTTTTGCACGCGGCTTATAAAAATTTTGCGATAGGGGTTTGCAAAATAAAATTATTGGGTATATACTAAAAAAGATAGGTTGAAATTAAATAAGTAATTACCACATATAACAGAGGTGCATTATGGAGCAGTATGCAATTAAAGGTGGAAATCCATTAGTCGGGGAAGTGGAAATTGGCGGTGCCAAGAATGCGGCACTTGGAATTTTGGCAGCATCCATTATGACGGATGAGATGGTTTTGATAGAGAATTTGCCGGATGTCAGGGATACGAACGTACTCATTCAGGCCATTCAGAGCATCGGTGGTATCGTGGAAAAGACAGATCGTCATACCGCAAAAATATCCGGTGCGGCAATCAGGAATTTGACGATTGAGGATGATTATATTAAGAAGATCAGAGCCTCCTACTATCTTTTGGGGGCATTACTCGGAAAATACAAGAAGGCGGCGGTTGCGCTGCCGGGAGGCTGCAATATCGGCAGCAGGCCGATTGACCAGCATATCAAAGGCTTCGAGGCGCTCGGAGCAGAAGTAAAAATTGCCCACGGGCTCATTCTTGCACAGGCGGACAGACTGCAGGGAAGCCACATTTATCTGGATGTTGTCTCGGTCGGTGCAACCATCAACATTATGCTTGCGGCTTCTATGGCGGAGGGCAAGACGATTATCGAGAATGCGGCAAAGGAACCGCATGTCGTGGATATTGCGAACTTTTTGAACAGTATGGGCGCCAACATCAAGGGTGCCGGTACGGATGTGATCCGTATTAAGGGCGTGGAGAAGCTGCACAAGACGGAGTATTCGGTCATTCCGGATCAGATTGAGGCAGGAACCTTTATGTTTGCCGCTGCGGCGACGAAGGGAGACGTGACGATCAAGAATGTCATACCGAAGCATCTGGAGTCTATCAGTGCCAAATTGATGGAACTCGGCTGTGAGGTAGAGGAGTCGGACGATGCCGTGCGTGTCGTGTCCTCCAAGCCGCTCAGACATACGCATGTCAAAACATTGCCGTATCCGGGCTTTCCGACGGATATGCAGCCGCAGATCGCTGTGACATTGGGGCTGTCGGCGGGAACGAGCATTGTGACGGAGAGTATTTTTGAGAATCGGTTTAAGTATGTGGATGAGCTTACGAGAATGGGGGCTTCCATCAAGGTCGAGGGCAATACAGCGATTATTGACGGTGTAAGCGGCTATACAGGGGCTCATGTCAGTGCTCCTGATCTTCGGGCGGGTGCGGCACTTGTCATTGCAGGTCTTGCAGCGGAGGGCTATACGGTCATTGACGACATTGTATTTATTCAGCGCGGCTATGAGGATTTTGAGATCAAGCTGCAAAATCTCGGCGCACAGATCGAGAAAGTTACTTCTGATAAAGAAGTTCAGAAATTTAAATTAAAGGTAGGATGAAATAAAAGGAGCCGGCTCTGAAGAGTACTTCAGTCCGGCTTTTTGTTATTCCGTCAGTTCAACGATAAAATTGCGGAAGCATAAAAAACTTCGAAGCTTATTGATATTATAAAATCGCTTCAATTTTCAAATTCGGATATTTGGTCAAATCAATAAAACCGTCATCGGTCGCAATCATAGGACGCGAAAGCTGTTGCTTGTTGACGTACACGATTTTGCCGACCTGCCCATCGGATAACCGCACATGATTGTTCATATAGGTCATCACAATATTTTCCAGAAAAGTCAGGATATAGTGTGTCTCATACTTGTGAAGCCCTTCCTTCTCAAAAATCTCAATGACAGAAATCGGACAAAGAGGACCGCGGTACACTCTTGCCGCCGTCATTGCATCATATACGTCGGCAATCGATACGACCTTTGCAAAGCGGTCAATTTTATCTGCCCGGATGCCGAGAGGATAACCGCCGCCGTCGCACCGCTCATGATGCATCAGAGCAGCATTTTTAATATGCGGATTGATGTCCTGATCCTTCAAAATCCGGTATCCTTCGACCGGATGCGTCTTGATAATGTTGTATTCCTCGTCCGTCAGTCTCGATGGCTTTTTGATGATGTTCTCCGGTATGGCAAGCTTGCCGATGTCGTGGAACAGTCCGCACACAGTCGCAAGCTCGCGATCCTCGTCCGAAAAGTTCAGCCATTCGGCAAATACGTTGCAGATGAGTGCGACATTGAGGCTGTGTGTAAAGGTCAGATCATCGTACTGACGCATATTTTGCAGCATGCTGAAGACATCCGAGGAGGTCTTGCAGGTGCCCAGCACGTCAAGCGTACCCTTGAGCATTTCATCGACATTGGCAGGTGCATTTTTTTCCACCACATCACTCAGACAGTTTTTTAACAGACCGATGTTCTGCTCAAATTGTACTTTAAATTGTTTAAATTCCGAACTTGCCTGAATGACCTTTGAATAAGTCAGCTCACCTTCGGACGTCAGGTCTTCCTCGACCTCCGTCTTTTGCTCCAGCAGCTTTTGTTCATCCTCAACGCGGATGCTGACAAGAGAATAAAGCTCAAGACGCGTGATCGCCTCGTCTGTCAGACGAAAGCCCTTAGGGAGAATGAGTGTTTTACTATAGGAAAAAACATCTTCCGCAGTGACCATTCCAGGAACCAAATTCATGATATTTACTCGTCTCATATCAAACGATTCCCCTTCCCGTATTATAATTAAATGTAAAAAATCAGAATAACCATTGCATTTTGGCTGCGTTAGAAATCAGCTTTAGAATAATTATAAGAATTATGGGAACGACTGTCAATGTGTGAAAATGTTTTCGGTTGCTTTTGTAGTAGAGTTTTGCGGTAAAGTTTTGCAGTAAAGTATAAGAAAGGTATTGACGAAGCTTTTCTCAACGTGTAGACTAGTATTCAGTACAGCAGAAGCAATCAACAGCTTTGTGTCTGCGATACGGTAGGGCAGAAACGCAAGCATTGACCGTTTGATGTCAAATGCTCGACAATTCGTATCGGCACTGCCGGTAACAAGTTCATAAAACAATTCTCTTATTCAGAGTGGTGGAGGTACAAAGGATCTGTGAAGCCACGGCAACCCCGATTTTGGAAGGTGCCAACCTGAGCGAGTCATCGAACAATAAGAGGACAAGTTTTTTCGTCCGCTTATTTTAAGCGGATTTTTTATGCCATTGTTTCCGCAAGGCGCAATGGTAGCGGAAGAATAAAAAATTATAGAAGGAGTACGAGATGGAGAAAAGATTATTTACCTCAGAATCAGTTACAGAAGGGCACCCGGATAAGCTCTGTGATGCCGTATCCGATGCGATTTTGGATGCACTCATGGAGCAGGATCCGATGAGCCGGGTTGCCTGTGAAACTGCCACGACGACAGGCGTTGTCCTTGTTATGGGCGAGATTACGACGAATGCGAATGTGGATTATCAGAAGATTGTCAGAGACACGGTTGCGGAGATCGGTTATACGGATTCTGCTTACGGTTTTGATGCTGCGACCTGTGCGGTTATGGTGACTCTGGACAAGCAGTCGAGTGACATTGCGATGGGTGTGGACAAGGCGCTCGAGGCAAAGGAAAATCAAATGTCGGACGAGGAGATCGAAGCAATCGGTGCCGGCGATCAGGGTATGATGTTCGGTTATGCGACAAACGAGACCGAGGAGTACATGCCGTATCCGATTTCTCTGGCACATAAGCTCTCTAAGAGACTGACCGATGTGCGCAAGGACGGAACGCTTTCCTACTTAAGACCGGACGGCAAAAGTCAGGTGTCTGTGGAGTACGATGAAAACGGCAGACCGAAACGTCTGGAGGCGGTTGTGTTATCGACACAGCACGATCCGGATGTGACGCAGGAGCAGATTCATGCGGATATCAAAAAATATGTTTTTGACCCGGTGCTTCCGAAGGAGCTGGTGGATGAAAACACCAAATATTTTATCAATCCGACCGGACGATTTGTCATCGGAGGACCGCACGGAGACAGCGGACTGACCGGACGCAAGATTATTGTTGACACATACGGCGGATATGCAAGACACGGCGGCGGGGCTTTTTCCGGAAAGGACTGCACAAAGGTGGACAGAAGTGCGGCGTATGCTGCCCGTTACGTTGCTAAAAATATCGTTGCGGCAGGACTGGCACAGAAATGTGAGATTCAGCTGGCATATGCAATCGGTGTGGCACATCCGATGTCCATTATGGTCGATACCTTTGGAACCGGAAAGCTGGAGGATGACCGTCTGGTAGAAATCGTGCGTGAGAACTTTGACCTCCGCCCGGCAGGAATTATTCAGATGCTCAATCTGCGCCGACCGATTTACAAGCAGACGGCAGCCTACGGACATTTCGGACGTACCGATGTGGACCTTCCGTGGGAGAAGCTGGACAAGGTCGATGCGCTGAAGAAATATTTATAATATGTCAGACTTACAGAAAATAGACAGAAAGGGTGGCTGAAAATTCAGCCGCCCTTTTTGCTTTTTACAGCTTTTTGTAACGTTCCGGCAGGCGTTTTGTAATGCTTTATAATATGGTTTCGCTTGTGAACGGAAAGGCGTCATGCTAAAATAGACAGAAAGGGTGCATGGGCACCGTACTATAGCAGAAACTAAATAATATACACAGAGAGCGAGGAAACAGGTCATGGCATTTACACATCTCCATGTCCATACGGAATATTCCCTACTGGACGGATCGAACAAAATTACAGAATGTGTCAAGCGCGTGAAGGAGCTTGGGATGGACAGCGTTGCCATCACGGATCACGGTGTCATGTACGGTGTCATTGACTTTTACCGTGCGGCGCGTGCCGAGGGCATCAAACCGATCATCGGATGTGAAGTGTACGTTGCGCCGAATTCGCGCTTTGACAAGGAGCTGACCGGCGGGGAGGATCGCTACTATCATCTTGTGCTGCTCGCTGAAAATAACGTCGGCTACCAAAATTTGTCCAAAATTGTCAGCCGCGGCTTTACCGAGGGCTATTACTATAAACCCCGCGTGGATATGGAACTGCTTGAGGAATTTCACGAGGGCATCATCGCGCTCTCGGCATGTCTTGCCGGGGAGGTACAGCGCTATATCGCCAAAGGACTCACGGATGAGGCGAAAAAGGCGGCGCTCCGCTACGAGGCGTGCTTTGGAAAGGGCAACTACTTTTTGGAAATGCAGGATCACGGAATCCCGCTGCAGGGCACGGTGAACGGGGTGCTGCAGGCGATGAGCCGGGAGCTGGATATTCCGCTTGTTGTCACGAACGATGTGCATTACACCTATGCGGAGGATGAAAAGGCACATGATATCCTGCTCTGTATCCAGACCGGAAAAAAGGTGGCAGATGAGGACCGCATGCGCTATGAGGGCGGTCAGTACTATATCAAGAGTGAGGAGGAGATGGCGCAGCTCTTTCCGTATGCAAGGGAAGCCCTTGAAAACACGCACAAAATTGCGATGCGCTGCAATGTGGAGATCGAATTCGGCAATACCAAGCTCCCGCACTACGAGGTGCCGGAGGGCTTTACGTCTGAGACATATCTGCGTGCTCTCTGCGAGGAAGGCTTAAAAAAGCATTATGCCGATGAGAGCGGCGCTGTTTCGCAGGAGCTTCGGGACAGGCTGGATTATGAGCTGGATACAATTAAGACGATGGGTTATGTCGATTATTTCCTCATTGTCTGGGACTTTATCAATTATTCCAGAGAGAACGGCATTGCAGTCGGACCGGGCAGAGGCTCGGCGGCGGGAAGTCTTGTCTCCTACTGCCTTCATATCACCAACATTGATCCGATGAAATACAATCTTCTCTTTGAGCGCTTCCTCAATCCGGAGCGTGTGTCGATGCCCGATATTGACGTGGACTTTTGCTACGAGAGGCGGCAGGAGGTCATTGATTATGTGGGACGCAAATACGGTCAGGAGAAGGTCGTGCAGATCGTCACCTTCGGTACGATGGCGGCGAGAGGTGTCATCCGGGATGTCGGCAGAGTCATGGATCTGCCTTACAGCTATGTGGACAGCATCGCCAAGATGATTCCGACCGAGTTAAATATCACGATTGACAAGGCGCTTAAGATGAACCCGGAGTTTCACGCCCTGTACGAGAGTGACGATCAGGTGCATGAGCTGATTGACATGAGCAAGCGGCTCGAAGGGCTTCCGAGGCATACGTCGATGCACGCGGCGGGGGTTGTCATCTGCCCGCAGGCGGCGGAGGAGCTGGTGCCGTTATCGAGAGGCGCGGACGGCTCGATTACAACCCAGTTCACGATGACGACGCTGGAGGAGCTCGGACTGTTAAAGATGGATTTCTTAGGTCTTCGCACGTTGACGGTCATCCAGAATGCAGTGCGCATTATCAAGCAGACACATGGAATCGACATCGATGTGGATACGATCGATTATCAGGACAAAAAGGTGCTCGATTCGCTCGGGACAGGCAAGACGGACGGAGTGTTCCAGCTCGAAAGCGGCGGAATGAAAAGCTTTATGAAGGAGCTTAAGCCCCAGTCACTCGAGGATATCATCGCGGGCATTTCCCTATACCGTCCGGGACCGATGGACTTTATCCCTCAGTATATCGAGGGCAAAAATTCGCCGGACAAGGTTCATTATGCCTGCCCGGAGCTTGAGCCGATCTTAAAGCCGACCTACGGCTGTATCGTCTATCAGGAGCAGGTCATGCAGATCGTCCGTGACCTCGGCGGCTACACGCTCGGGCGGAGCGATCTGGTTCGCCGTGCGATGAGTAAAAAGAAGCAGTCCGTGATGGAAAAGGAACGTGCCAATTTTGTCTACGGGAATGAGGAGGAGCAGGTGCCGGGCTGCGTGGCAAAGGGGATTGATGCCAAAACGGCGGAGGGAATCTACGATACGATGATGGACTTTGCCAAATATGCGTTCAATAAGTCCCATGCGGCAGCGTATGCGGTCGTCTCCTATCAGACGGCATATCTCAAATATTACTATCCGGTAGAGTTTATGGCGGCGCTGATGACCTCCGTCATCGACAATATCGGAAAGGTTTCCGAGTATATTCTGACGTGCCGCAATATGGGCATCGGCATTCTGCCTCCGGATGTCAATGAGGGAGAGATGGGATTTTCGGTGAGCGGCGGGGCAATCCGCTTTGCACTGACGGCGGTCAAGGGGGTAGGCAGACCGACGATTGAAGCGCTTGTTGCGGAGCGGCGGGAGAGGGGAAGGTATAAAAACCTCAACGATTTTATTACCCGTCTGGCGGACACGGAGCTCAATAAGAGAGTGATCGAGAACTTTATCAAGGCAGGAGCCTTTGACAGCATGCCGGGCACGAGAAAGCAGCTAATGTACGGTTATGTCCAGATTTACGATCACATTGTCAAGGACCGGAAGAACAATCTGGCAGGTCAGCTGTCCCTGTTTGACCTTGCTTCTGCCGGCGATAAGGAGGAATTTGAATATAAGCTTCCTAATGTAGGAGAGTTTGATAAGGAACAGCTGCTCGCCTTTGAAAAGGAAGTGATCGGTGTTTATATCAGCGGACATCCGCTCGAAGAGTACCGTAAGATATGGGAAAAGCACATCACCGCTAAGACCAACGAGTTTTATATTCAGGAGGAGAGCGGTGTGCCGAAGCTTGCGCACAATGCGACGGTGACGGTGGGAGGCATGATTTCCGGCATCAAGACCAAATATACGAAAAACAACCAGGCGATGGCATTTCTGTCGGTGGAGGACCTTGTCGGCACGATCGAAGTCATTGTCTTTCCGAAGGTATATGCCAGGGACAACGACCGCATACGGACGGATGCAAAGGTGTTTGTGAAGGGGCGGGTCTCGGTCGAGGAGGAGCAGGACGGCAAGCTGATCGCCGAATCCGTCATCGGCTTTGACGACATTCCGAAGCAGCTCTGGATCAAATTTAAGAATATGGCGGTCTATGAGGAGAAGAAGGAGCGGCTTTCGCAGATGCTAAGGGAGTCCGAGGGCAGAGATCAGGTGATCCTGTACATCGACGAGACGAAGCAGGTCAACCGGCTTCCGGCAAACCGCAATGTGGAGGCATCGCAGCGGCTTCTCGAGCTTCTCCGGTCCGATTTCGGGGAGGAAAACGTGAAAGTCGTGTAAAAAGGCATTGAAGTGAGCCCCAAAAAGGATTAAAATGATAGGAAATATGCAGACAATGTTTAGATGAATTGGAGGAATATCCTATGGCAGACGAAATAAAAACGATTGGCGTTCTGACAAGCGGCGGCGATGCTCCGGGCATGAACGCGGCAATCCGTGCAGTTGTCCGCAAGGCGATTGCGAACGGAGTGAAGGTAAAGGGCATCAAAAAAGGATATCAGGGACTGCTGAACGAAGAGATCGTAGATTTGGAAAAGAAGGATGTGTCCGACATCATTCAAAGAGGCGGAACGATTTTAGGTACGGCACGCTGCTCGGAATTTCGGACGGAGGAAGGGCAGCAGCTTGGCGCTGAGATTTGTAAAAAGCACGGCATAGACGGTATCGTTGTTATTGGCGGAGATGGTTCTTACCGCGGCGCACAGGCATTGTCCAAGCATGGAATCAACACGATCGGACTTCCGGGGACGATCGATCTGGATATCGCATGTACCGACTACACGATCGGTTTTGATACCGCAATCAACACGGCGATGGATGCCATTGACAAGGTGCGTGATACCTCCTCGAGCCATGAAAGGTGCAGCATCATTGAGGTGATGGGTCGCAATGCCGGTTATATCGCGCTCTGGTGCGGCGTGGCAAACGGTGCGGAGGATATCCTCCTGCCGGAGCGTTATGATTATGATGAACAGGGCATTATCAACAATATTATCAACAACAGAAAGCGCGGCAAAAAGCATCACATTATTATCAATGCGGAGGGAATCGGACATTCCACCTCGATGGCAAGAAGAATCGAGGCAGCGACGGGAATTGAGACGAGGGCAACGATTCTGGGCTACATGCAGCGCGGGGGAAATCCGACCTGTAAGGATCGCTTTTTTGCATCCATTATGGGTGCATATGCGGCGGATATTCTCTGTGAGGGCAAGACGAACCGCGTGGTTGCATTCTCGGGCGGAGATTTTACGGATTTTGATATCGATGAGGCGCTGGCGATGAAAAAGGACATCTCGGAATATCAGTACGATGTCAGCAAAGCGCTTTCCATGTAACGATCTGACAGGTAGGAGGATGATTCGTCGTTACGGCTTTCGCGCAGACCACTGCAGACTGGTCGGGGCAGCT
>JAFUZE010000034.1 GCA_017476765.1 Lachnospiraceae bacterium | reverse complement strand
GTCTGTCACGATACGGATGGAGACATCCCATTTGTATTCCTTTAAGTACTCTTTGCCCGAAAGCTCACAGACCCTGGAGCGCAGAGCCTTGATCGTATCCACGTCAAAAATCGAATCCACGTCCTGCACAACTGCCGCAAGCCGCTCCAGACCCATGCCGGTATCGATGTTTTTCTGCTCCAGCTCGGTGTAATTGCCCTTTCCGTCGTTGTCGAACTGGGTAAACACGTTGTTCCAGATCTCAATATACCGGTCACAGTCACAGCCGACCGTGCAGCCGGGTTTACCGCAGCCGTATTTCTCCCCGCGGTCATAATAGATTTCCGAGCAGGGACCGCACGGACCCGAACCATGCTCCCAGAAATTGTCTTCCTTTCCGAAACGGAAAATACGCTCCGGGGCAATTCCGATTTCCTGATTCCAGATGTCGAACGCTTCCTCATCATCCAGATAGATGGAAGGATACAGGCGATCCGGGTCAAGACCTACGACCTGTGTCAAAAATTCCCAGCTCCATGCAATCGCCTCATGCTTGAAGTAATCGCCGAACGAGAAATTTCCGAGCATCTCAAAAAACGTGCCGTGCCGTGCCGTCTTTCCGATATTCTCGATATCACCTGTACGAATACATTTCTGACAGGTCGTCACACGCCTTCTCGGCGGAATCTCCTGTCCCGTAAAGTATGGCTTGAGCGGTGCCATACCCGAATTGATTAACAATAATGAGTTGTCATTGTGAGGTACTAACGAAAAACTTTTCATCGCCAGATGTCCTTTGCTCTCAAAAAACTCGAGGAACATCTTTCTTAACTCATTGACTCCATATGCTTTCACTGCTCTTTCCTCCATTTCCTGTTTGACCAAATCAGTCAAACAGTCTTGCCGCTGCTCTTTATCCAAAAGCCGGTTTCTCCGATCGATCTCTTAAAAGGTAAATTTATCCGCAAAGTATGCATCCAGTTCCGCAATCTTGATTCTCTCCTGCTGCATCGTATCGCGGAAACGAACCGTGACAGCCTGATCCTCCTCGGACTCAAAATCATAGGTTACGCAGAACGGCGTGCCGATTTCATCCTGACGGCGGTATCTCTTGCCGATATTGCCTCTGTCGTCATACTCACAGTTGTACTTTTTCGACAACTGACCGAAGATCTTCTCCGCGCCCTCGCTCAATTTCTTCGAAAGCGGAAGAACTCCGATCTTGACCGGTGCCAGTGCCGGATGGAAGTGAAGCACCGTTCTCACGTCTCCCTCACCGATCTCCTCCTCATCATACGCTGCGCAGAGGAACGCCAGCACAACACGGTCTGCGCCGAGGGACGGCTCAATGACATACGGAATGTAGCGCTTGTTATTGCTGTCGTCAAAATAACTCAGATCCTGGCCGGAAGTATTCTGGTGCTGTGTCAGGTCATAATCGGTTCTGTCCGCAATGCCCCACAGCTCACCCCATCCGAACGGGAACAAAAACTCGATGTCGGTCGTCGCCTTCGAATAGAAGGACAACTCTTCCTTGTCATGGTCTCTGACGCGCATCTCCTCTTCCTTCATACCGAGCGTTTTCAGCCAGTCAATACAAAACTGCTTCCAGTAAGCGAACCACTCCAGATCGGTATCCGGCTCACAGAAAAATTCCAGCTCCATCTGCTCAAATTCCCTTGTCCGGAACGTAAAGTTGCCCGGTGTGATCTCATTGCGGAAGGACTTGCCGATCTGTCCGATTCCGAACGGAATCTTCTTACGGGACGTTCTCTGTACGTTTTTAAAATTCACAAAAATACCCTGTGCGGTCTCCGGTCTTAAGTACACGGTGTTCTTGGCATCCTCCGTCACACCCTGAAAGGTCTTGAACATCAGGTTAAACTGGCGGATATCCGTAAAATTATGTTTTCCGCACGTCGGGCACGGCACATTGTGCTCATCGATGAAGTTCTTCATCTTTTCCTGACTCCAGCCGTCGATACTGCCGTCCAGCGCAATGTTATGCTCCGCCGAGAAATCTTCGATGATCTTGTCTGCACGGAAACGCTCATGACATTCCTTGCAGTCCATCAGAGGGTCGGAAAAACCTCCGAGATGTCCGGATGCGACCCACGTCTGCGGATTCATCAAAATCGCACAGTCCACACCGACATTGTACGGATTTTCCATAATGAACTTCTGCCACCACGCCTTCTTGACATTGTTTTTCAGCTCCACGCCGAGATTGCCGTAATCCCATGTGTTCGCCAGTCCGCCGTAAATCTCCGAACCCGGATAGACAAAGCCTCTCGCCTTTGCCAATGCTACAATCTTATCCATTGTCTTTTCCATTTTGATTTCCTCACACTTTTTTTACTTTTTAAAAATTATTCATAAAGGACATAGAACAAGCCGTCTCCGTCTGCCCTTGCCGCCCTCTTGTTCGTCACAGTCACGCCGTCACTGACATAGGCGATCTTTCCGGACACCTGAACGGCGACCGGCTCCTCAAAGATCAAAATGCGCATACTGCCCTTCTCCGGGACGGACTTTGCATCCAGTCCGGCATCTCCCTCATTGACGCTTCTGACATCGACAAATTCATAGCCTGCCTGATAGGCATCCGAAACCGTGCCGTCGAACAGCTCTGCCTCGTTAAACACCTTGTAATCCTGCGTCGATGCGTAGGTGATATTGACATACGCCTTGCCGTCTAAGTCCGAAACCTCAAACTTCTCAAGCCGTATCGCATCTCCTCCGTTATTATATGCGTCAATCTCCTCCGTAATCATCTGACTAAGCTCCTGCTGACTGTAGTATTCCTTCTCAAAATCCTCCACGATGATACCGGATACCTGTCCCTTTTTGTCCACCGTAATCGTATCCTCCGTCACCGACTGTTCACTCAGTCCGCATGCACCCATGAAAATCATCGTCGTCAGCATCAGCAGTAAAAGAATCAATTTTTTCATAATCTGCCTTTCTTCCTTTTTATTTCCGCATTCTCTCCTCTTTTAACCTCTCTGCCAAATACCGTTTTTCATTATAACGAACTTGTCCTATTTTTTCAACCTGCAATTTTCCATAATTTCCAAACTCTTAAAGTGCCTGCCGATGTATTTTTCCCGGTACTCCTCCGCAAGCGCCGCAAATTGAGCCAGAACCTCATCCGAGAGCGAGAATGTGTAGAGCTTTGTAACAGGACTTTTGACGACATAATCGATAGCATAGCTCGTATCCGGCAATATCTCATCTCTATGTAGGATTCCCGGAAATTCTCCGTTTACGGCGAGCATCTTGATCTCGAAAACCGCCTGCACCAGCTCTTTTCGAAACGAAGGATGCGTCAGTGCCCTGAGCGACTGGTACAAAAGCCCGAGCACCTGTACTTCATCGTTGTTCTCCCTCGTATAATAGTCTGCCATCTCCAAAAAGTACATACCGTAGTAAGCGCTCTCAAAATCCTCCCGCAGCTGCTCGAAGTAATTTTGAACCTGTACATCCGCAATATTATAGGAAGATTTGCCCTCATACAGCTTAAACGTACCAAAAGAAAAAGGATTCGTCGATGCCATATAACGGCTGCCCGGACGCCTCGCGCCCTTTGCAAAGGCACCGATTTTTCCTCTTTCCTTTGTCAAAATCGTTATTCTCCTGTCATATTCTGCCATCGGCATGGATTTAAGAACCATACCTGTCACTGTCACGAAATCCTGCACGGAAATTGTCCTTCCCTTTCCCGTCCGTATCCTTGTAGCCCGCATCGACCGCGAGCTTGCTCTCGATGCTGCTCGAACAAGTATCCTTATGGTCTACATAGCTTTTGTAATTGAGATAATCGATGACCTTTCCCGTCACAAAAAAATCATTCTCCCCGTCCATCATATCCGTTTCCTCCTGCCCTGTACATTCTGTTGTACTGTTTAGGATTTTCTATTTTGCTCCTTCCTATGCGGAGAGGAAACGGTCTTTTCACTGGTAGTTATTGCCTGCATCATAGCCGAAGTTTTTCAAAAGAAAATCGCTGTCGCGCCAGTCCTTTTTTACCTTGACCCAAAGCTTTAAATTGACCTTTTTGCCGAGCAGCTGTTCGATTTCATAGCGGGCGTTCGACCCGATCTTTTTGAGCATCTGCCCGCCCTTTCCGATGATGATGCCCTTGTGCGAATCCTTCTCACAGATGATGGTCGCATCGATGTGGACGATCTTCTTTTCATATTTCATCTGATCGATTGCGACGGCAATTCCGTGCGGAATCTCCTCATCAAGAGCATGCAGCGCCTTTTCCCGGATGAGCTCCGCAACGATCTGCCTCTCCGGCTGGTCGGTGATTGTATCCTC
>JAFUZE010000033.1 GCA_017476765.1 Lachnospiraceae bacterium | reverse complement strand
GCAGAGTCCGAATGCGAACAAAATCCATCCATCGTAGATGAGCCAAACACCGAGGGCAAAACAGCCGGCAAAAAATACTGCCGGAATACCGTATGTAAGTACCGGTTTGTAAAACCTTCTGACCGACAGAAAAAGCAGCAAAAAAGACAGAAAACCACATAAAATATGCAGCCCCGTAATAACAGTCGCCTTTTCGCCCAGATAAAAATACAGACCGTTGACGATTCTCACATAGCCTGTACTGACCATGCCCCAAAAGTCGGTAAAGCTCTGCGGCTCCTTCCTCCCGCTGAAAAGTCCGTAGGTGTCCTTGATCAGCGAAAGCGGAACATGATAGATCACATAATAAAGCATTAAGCCCACCGCACAATATACAGTTTCCAGTATTCGACGTTTTTGCGCGTCTGCTTTCTTTGTCTTTTCCATCCGCCCAACCTGTATAAAAACTTATCTTTCTCTTTTATTCATCCCAGTTGTGGTAGACTGCCTGCACATCGTCATCCTCATCGAGCAGATCCAGCGTTTTTTGAAAATACTTGACCGCATTCTCGTCCGTCAGCTCCACATAGGTCTGCGGAAGCATCGTGACCTCCGCCTGTGCCATCGGAATATTCTCCTTCGAGAGTGCATCGTAGACCGCCTGAAAATCATCCGGTGCAGTCAGAATTTCAAAGCTGTCGTCCTCCTCGGCGAAATCCTCTGCGCCGGCATCCAGCGCCAGCATCATCAGATCATCCGCTTCCATCTCACATTCTTCCTTGTCAATGATGATCTGTCCCTTCTCATCAAACATAAACGATACACAGCCCGGCGTACCGATGCTGCCGTTTCCTTTTGTGAAAGCGCTTCTGACGTTAGCAGCCGTACGGTTCTTATTATCGGTCAGTGCCTCGACGATGACCGCAATTCCGTTCGGACCATAGCCCTCATAGGTGACGTGCTCATAGTTTACGCTTCCGGCATCTCCCGCCGCCTTCTTGATACCTCGCTCGATCGTATCGTTCGGCATGTTGTTCGCCTTTGCCTTTGCCACGACCGCCGCCAGCTTAAAATTGTTGGAAATATCCGGTCCGCCTTCCTTCACGGCAACGGCAATTTCCCTTCCGATAATCGTAAAAATCTTACCCTTCGCCGCATCATTTTTCTCTTTTTTGTGCTTGATATTTGCAAATTTTGAATGTCCTGACATGTTATGCTTCTCCTTTTTTTGTCTCTTTTTTCGTTTCTTTTTTTGCCTCTTTTGGTAAGTCTTTCTTTGTTTCTTTTTGAGGGACTTTTTGAGAGGCTTTCTTTGCCTCTTTTGGCTTAATTTTCGTGACCAGCACACGGCGGATCACTTTATTTTCTACGGACAATACTTTAAAATTATAGCCCGCATAATCCATATCGAACTGCTCGTTCTCCTGCGGTATCCGCTCAAGCGCAGCTACCATCACTCCGTTTAATGTTTCGAACTCCTCCTGCTCAAATTTGATGCCGAGCAGCTCCTCCAACTCCTCCAGCGGGGTCAGCCCGTCAATCTCGTACTGATCCTGTCCTTTTTCCTCATACAGGACTTCATCCTCGTCGTACTCATCTAAAATGTTGCCGACGATTTCCTCGAGAATATCCTCCATTGCCACGAGCCCGGAGGTCTGTCCGTACTCATCGATGACGATGACCATATGGCTCTTGAGTGCCTGCATACTGTGAAACAGACTGTCAATTTTTTTTGTTTCCGGTACAAAGCGCGCCTCTCGGACAAGATTACGAATGTTCTTGATTGGCTTTCCGTCAAAGCTGCCCTTCTCCAAAAACTTAAAAGCATCCTTTATATGTATGATGCCTATAATGTGGTCTATGCTGTCTATGTACACCGGATACCGGCTGTTCGTACCGATGTTCAGCATAAAATCGACACATTCCTTCAAGGTGATCTCGCCGTCGATTCCGACGATATTTGAGCGGTGCGTCATGATATCCTTTGCCTCCTTGTCGGAAAGCTCAAAGATATTCGTGATCATTTTTGCCTCAGAAGCCTGAAAAACGCCCTGCTCAAGTCCTTCATTTACCATAGAGAGGATTTCCTGCTCCGTCACATCGGAAGGATTCATTCCGGTGTTGAGACCAAACAGCTTTAAAATTCCCTTCGTGGCGAGCGTTACAAGCCCTGTGAACGGCCTTAAGACGACCATCACAAAATAGATCGGACCGATCCATACATACGCCCAGGTCTCTGCGCTGCGCTCCGCCGCTTTTTTCGGCACAAGCACGCCGTTCGTCAATATGACGAAAAGCAGCACAAAAACTGTAAGCAGAAAAAGAAGGGATGAAAACGGCTGCTTCGTCAAAAGCTCCAATGCCTTGCCCGTCGTGTGCTCCTTGAGCATATGGTTTACAAACCGGTAAAGATTCTTCAGAAAATATCCGCCCATGACAATATTGCTGATTGTCGTGACGACCTGAATCGTATCGATATACAGCTCAGGCTCATCGAGAATCGTCAGAAGCTTTTTTGTCTTTTTGCCCTTCGCTGCATCGTCCGCCTTCCTGACGGCTGCATAATTCAATTTTCGCACGGCGGCTCCAAAGCCGTAAAAGACAAAATCGACCGCCAAAAGCACGATAAACAGCAGGATACTCACAGTGGGTCCGCTCTCATCCATACATTTTACTCCTTACCCTCTTCATAAAAGCATCAGAAATGCTCCTTGCTGCGCGCTCGGCACAGAACAATTATATAAAATATAACATTTTCTCATACCAACGTCAAATTTTTTGTTACTCTTATGTATTTAAATCCAGACTGATAATCAGCGCCTCGTTGACTTTTTTCATGATTTCCGAATCCAAATGGCAGATTTTTTCCTTGAGCCGTCGCTTGTCAATGGTGCGGAGCTGCTCCATCAAAATCACCGAATCCTTCACCATATTACAATGCTTGGTCGTGATCTCCACATGGGTCGGCAGCTTGGATTTGTTCATCTTTGAGGTGATTGCTGCGCAGATGATCGTCGGTGAATGCCTGTTGCCCACATTGTTCTGTATAATGAGAACCGGACGGATGCCTCCCTGCTCAGAGCCGATAACCGGTCTTAAATCTGCATAAAAAATATCTCCTCGCTTCATTGATATACAACCCCTTTTCTTTGTTTTTGATAGTACAAGTATTGCCATCTTTTGCGGTTGTATACATCAAACGTATCTTATATTTTTTTCAGCTTAAAATCGTCGTTGCCATCCTTGCAGGCGACTGCCTTTCCGCCTCGAAGGTAAACTCTCGGAATCCGCTTGCCGAGATCACACGCAAGCTCGTAGTTGAATCTTCCGGAAAGGGCTCCGAGCTGTTCCATCGTCAGGCACTCCCCGCCATCGCTGCCGATCAGCGTCACCTCATCACCCTCCATGACATCGGAAATATGGCTGACATCGACCATAAACTGATCCATGCAGACCCTGCCGAGAATCGGAGCCTGTTTTCCGTGAATCAGGACACAGCCTTTGTTCGAGAGGCTTCTCGGGTAACCGTCCCCGTAGCCGACCGGAATCGTCGCAACCCGCATAGCCTTTTGCGCCTCAAAGGTTCCTCCGTAGCTGACCTGTGTTCCTTTTTCGATCGTTTTGAGAAACACGATCCGGCTCTTTAGAGTCAATGCCGGATGCAGTTTTGTGAGTTCGTCAGCAACTTCCTCCGACGGCATCAGTCCATACTGGGTGATGCCGATGCGCACAGCATCCATATTTGCCTCCGGCATCCGCATTCCCGCCGCAGAATTGGAGCAGTGCTTTAAGGGAATGGCAATGCCGCACTCTGCTTCTGCCCTGCCGACAAACGTCTGAAATCGCAAAAGCTGCTCCTTAGCCGGTGTCAGCTCCTTCACATCCGCCTTTGCAAAATGCGTAAAAATTCCTTCGATTTCCAGATGCTCATATGCCATTATCTGCTTGATAAAGTCGATACCCGTCTCATCCGGCATAATGCCGATGCGGGACATTCCGGTGTCTGTCTTGATATGCACTTTTGCTTTTTTCCCCGCCCTTTTGGCGGCTTCCTCCCACTGCGGCAGCGAATCGGTCCGAAACACCGCCGGTCTGATTTCCTGCGCAATCATTTGTTCATAGGCATACGGAAAGGTGTAGCCCAGAAGCAGGATCGGCTTTGTCATTCCTTCCTTTCTGAGCAAAAACGCCTCCTCGGCGGTTGCGGTCGCATATCCCCATACATAGGGAAGCTTTTCCAGTTCCCCCGCGATTGCCACGGCACCATGTCCGTAGCCGTCTGTCTTGATGACGCCGATGAGTTTTGTGTTTTCATTGGTACATGCCCTCATCGTCTCATAATTGCGGACGATCGCATCCAAATCTACATAGGCACACACCCGGTCATAATGAAGCATTCTTTTGTTTCCTCCCTGATCATTCCAAAAAATATTGCAGCTGCTGTGCAAGGTCTCCTGCCTTTAAATAGGACTTGGAACTGTTTTTGACTGCTTCATCCGCGCATAGGCCGTGCAGATAAACACCCATGCAGGCGCTCTCCATCGCATCCATCCCCTTTGCCAGCATGCCGCCGATGATGCCGGTGAGCACATCCCCGCTCCCTGCTGTCGCAAGCCCGTCATTTCCTGATTGGTTTATATAAACGGAAGGCATCGTTTCTTTCGCCTCTCTTCCGTCAAACACAACCGTCGCAGCGTCCTTCGCGACAAGAATCATCCGATACTGCCGGGCAAGCTCCAGTCCTTTGTTCAGAAGGTCACGTTTAAAATCCGCAATCTCGATATCGGAAAAACGCTGCAGCTCGAGCAGATGCGGTGTCAGAATAACCGGCTGTGACCTTGCATACGTTTTAAGCGCCTCCTTCAGAGACGGTTCTTCACTGATCATATTGATGGCGTCCGCATCGAGGACGAGCGGTTTATGCTCATGGAAAAGGACATGCTCGACAAGGCTTTTTGCCATCCGGGATTTCGACAGACCCGGTCCGACCACAAGCACAGTCGCAAAGTCACATGCCGCACGGATGTGGGATACTTCCCATACATCCTCCTTGTATGTCGAAAGCACGGCCTCCGGCAGCTGCGAAAGGAGCAGATTCCGGTTTGCTTCCTCGGTGAGAACCCGGACATAGCCGCAGCCGCTTCGATACAGGCTTTGTGCGGCAAGCAGGCATGCCCCGCCGATTTCCCGGCTGCCTGCAATGAGAAGCACCTTCCCGTAGGAGCCCTTGTGCGACACTGCTTTTCTCGGAGGAATGCGTGAGATATCACAGCTCTGATAGCTGAATTGTCCGGGAATCTCCCCGCAAAAGCTCTCCTTTGTAATTCCGATATCCGCGCATATAACCGTACCGCAGTACTCTTTCCCGTCACCGAGCAGGAGTCCTGCCTTCCGAAAAGCGAAGGTGACCGTCTCATCTGCACGGAAGGCGACACCCATCACAAGCCCTGTATCCGCATCGATGCCGCTTGGGATATCCACTGCCACCTTAAAGCCGCTCATCGCATTCACACGCTCTATGAGCTGTGCGTAAATTCCTCCGACCGGCCGATTCAGGGAAACTCCAAACAGCGCATCCACAATGCAGTCGCAGTCTTCGTCTAAACAGGCAGTGGACTGCTTTGCGTGCACAACCTCGATTCCGTATTTCAGAACGCTCTCATACTGCATACGGCATTCGTCCGACATCTTCTGCACAGAGCCCGCAAACAACACCCTTACCGCAAACTGCTTTGTGTGGAGAATCCGCGCGATGGCAAAGCCGTCTCCGCCGTTGTTCCCGCTTCCGCACAGGATGAGCGCCTTCTTCCCGCCTGCCCCCAGCCTGCTTACAATGCGCTCACACACACTCAGGGCAGCCCGTTCCATCAGCACCGCACCTACGACACCAAAAGAACGGATCGTATTGTTATCATACGTTTTCATTTCCTCTGCTGTTACAATATATTCCATCATCTGTCCTTCTTTGATACAATTTAACATTTTCTTTATTGTAAACTCACTCTGAGTTCACTACAGTTTTGATACAGATAAACGTTATGTGTCTACCCTAATTTCAATAATTTCCCAATGACCAAAGCGTTTGCCTCCGATTCTTTCTAATTTCCCATTCTTCTGAAGCTCTGTCATTTTTCTTTGAAGCGATCGCCGTGGTATTCCTAATTTTTTTACCATTTCTTCCTGTTTTATGGAAGGATTGTCCTTTATAGCTTCAATAATCCTAGTCGTCAAAGCGTCATCCAAAGCGCCACCTTCATTGACGTTTTGGCGCTTTGGCACTTTTGAATCATTATTTAAACCAATGCCTTTCAAAAAGTCCGGCTGAATCGGAATCGTCACACATACCGCTCTTCGGTCCTCATCGGTCTCGAATATTGCTCTTGGAGAGCCGTTCTTTTCCAAGCCCTCCTGAATCGTAGGAACGCCAGTACACCTTCCTTCCGTCAGATCAAGTTCCTTTAAAAATTCTCCGAGCCGCCTGTTCCGGTACATCCTTGTCTTAAAGCGCTCCCCCTTTTCTATCACACCCATTGGTATTGACCTGTCAATTCCCGGATAGCTGATAATACGGATACAATCCGGCTCAATCTCAATATGAACCGGCTCATAGCACATATAATCTCTATGATAAAATGCATTAACAACAGCTTCCTCAAGGGTTTCATAGGGATAGCTCACAAAGCGGTTTGCCTCCATTTTATCAGGAACCTTCTGCACATATTCAGAAATGGAAATATCCTGCAGCTTTTCCATAGTTCTGCGGATGATCTGCGGCACGGTTCCCTTGATAGGCGGTATCTCGACAAAATTTTTCGGATCTTTGATGCTGCCATTCGGAAATCGGACAATCTCAACCTGCATATATGGGAAGAATTTATCCGGATAATCACAGAACATCATCAGCGCAACATTTCGAATCCGATAATTCTCCCGTGAACCGTCAAGCAATTCCATTTGATCAAGAATTTCATATACTCCAATTTTCGACACCTGCTTTGCCAGTTTGCTTCCGGTTTCCTTCAAATGCGCTTCCAGAAGGAGCGGTGAAATGTCATCAATCGTAGCTTTGGGGTTCCCCTGAACATCAAAAGGCTCATGCGCACACATTGCCAGAAGCTGCCGTTCCTGATCCGGTGTTGCCGCAACAGAGCTCGTCCCATATCTGATGACGTACTTATAATTGTTGTCATGCTTTGATGTCACATGTTCCACCGTCTTGTACGGTCTCTGCACTCCCGTAGGAACCCAGATTACCATGACGTTCTGACCATCAATCACCTGCGGTATCGGCTTTGCGAAATAAGTCGGCTGGATTTTATGATTGTACCCAACCATTTCCTTCTGAATCTTATCAATCATATTCGAAGGAACGCCACAGACCGGTCGCACTGCCATTCTAATTCCAGCTCCATAATCCTCCCTTTCGCTTGGCATATCAATCCTCAACTTACTTTTTCCCTCTCTCATTTGTTCCGGCTGCGATATGGCAATGCCGCACTATTCCTCCGTATCTGCCTGCTCGTCTCTCTTCAGCAGCCGGTCGGGGAAATACTTCATGTCAAAAAGCTCTATGACATCTGCCCCGAAAATATCGTGCATATATGTGTAAATCTGCTGCGTCTGGAGCTCCTTCTCCTGCTTCCTGACCAATTTCTTTTTTAATTCCCTTCGAATTTTCGTAATCCACTCTCCGATGGATGAAATCTCAGCGGCATTTTCCTTGAGCATATCATAGCACACATCCATCGTCTGGAGCATCAGTTCATAGTTTACCGCATCGATTTCCTTCGGCAGATCGAGCAGTTCATCCTGATATGCCTCGATCTTTTCGTTGCATTCGTTGATGAGCCGCCTGTTTTCATCCAGCTTCTTTTCCGTTTTCTTGTCAGGCTGCCCTTCCCCGATGGAATCCATCATCGATACGATCTCATTCATCAGCTTTGCCTTGAGCTTTGCAATTTCCTTCGATTCCGTCGTCAGCTTGACCTGCCTTTTGACCAGCTCGTTCAGCTGCTTTTCCAGCTCCTCGATCGTGCTGTTCGTCTCAGCGTGCTGAAAAATCTGATGCCATTTGTGATCCAGCGTTAATACCGGTATTTTCTTTCCGCTCAGCGCAGGTCTGAATATTTCTTCCTTTCTTGACATAAAGAACCCCTCCCTTATCGTATGTAAAATGCAAGCTCCTAAAGCTCCTTTTCAAGGTTATAGCGGTTCAGGTTGTAGGAAAGCTTCATCAGGCTTTCCGAAAGATGCACATTCTCCACCTGCACCCCCTCCGGAACGTTCAAATCCACATGTGCAAAATTCCAGATCGCATTGATTCCGCTCCTGACCAAACGATCTGCCACAGCGACCGCGCCGGTTTTCGGAATCGTAAGGACGGCGATATCAATGTCATTTTCCCGAATGAACGATTCCAGCTCCTCCATGCGCCTTACCTTGATGCCACGGATTTCCCTGCCGACAAGCTCCTCCTTTTGGTCAAAAATACCTTTGATGATGAAGCCGCGCCTCTCAAAATTTACATAATTGGCAAGTGCCTGTCCGAGATTTCCCGCACCGATCAGTACTAAATGGTGTTTGCTGTGCAGTCCGAGTATTTTTGCAATCTCGTTGTACAAAAGCTCCACATTGTATCCGTAGCCCTGCTGTCCGAATCCGCCAAAGTTATTGAAGTCCTGCCGAATCTGGGAAGCGGTCACCTTCATGATGCGGCTCAAATCCTGTGAGGATATTCTCTCGACTCCCTCATCCTTTAATTCCCCCAGATAGCGGTAATATCTGGGAAGGCGGGAAACCACTGCCTGTGATATCTCTTTGATTTCCTTTGATTCCACGTTTCGTTACCCCTTAATTCATAAACAATCTTTTTTTCAATCTATATCTCTATCATAGTACTTAGTTAAAAATATGTCAAAGACTTATCCCGAACAGTTTATCTCTTGCAAACTTCCGACATTTTAGTATACTAAAAGAGATTGCAATCATCGTCGTGCTGCGGCACAGCAAGGAGGACTTCATGCTTTTATCATGTCAGAATATCAGCAAAGCATTCACGGGACAACAGATTTTATCCGACGTTTCTTTTCATATCGAGGATTATGACAAGGTGGCACTCATCGGCATCAACGGAGCCGGAAAATCCACTCTCATAAAAATTATCATCGGGGAGCTGGATGCGGATTCCGGCGTTGTAGCCATCGCAAAGGACAAGACCATCGGATATCTTTCCCAGCATCAGGATCTGACGAGCGAAAACTCGATCTACGAGGAGCTTTTGCTTGTCAAACAGGATATTCTCAATATGGAGGATGAGATCCGCTCTCTGGAAAAACAGATGCATGAGCTTTCGGGAGATGCCCTCTCACAGTGCATGCAGAGGTACAGCAATCTGACCCATCAGTTCGAGCTCGCCGACGGTTACGCATACAAAAGCGAGCTGACAGGAGTACTCAAGGGACTCGGCTTTCCGGAGGAAGAATTTGACAAAAAAGTATCGACGCTCTCCGGAGGACAAAAGACAAGGGTTGCCCTCGGCAAGCTTTTGCTGCAAAAGCCGGACTTTATCATTCTGGATGAGCCGACCAACCATCTGGATATGGCATCGATCAGCTGGCTCGAGACGTATCTTCTGAATTACAAGGGGGCTGTGCTCATCGTCTCCCACGACCGCTATTTCCTTGACAAAATTGCTTCCAGGGTCATCGAAATCGAGAACACAAGGGCAATGTCCTTCTCCGGTAATTACACACAGTTCGCCTCCAAGAAAGCCATGATCCGCAAAGCCCAGATGCAGGCATACTTAAACCAGCAGCGCGAAATCCGGCATCAGGAGGAGGTTATCGAAAAGTTAAAATCATTCAACAGGGAAAAATCGATCCGGCGCGCCGAGAGCCGCGAAAAGCAGCTTGACAAGATTCAGCTTCTCGATAAGCCCGCAGAGACGGACGATGAGATGAAGCTGACGCTGACTCCGCGCATTTTAAGCGGAAATGATGTGCTGACAATTGCGGATGTGTCCAAGTCCTTCGGAGCGCATCGTCTGTTTTCGCATGCCGATATCGAGATCAGGCGCGGGGAGCATGTCGCCATCATCGGAAAGAACGGCACCGGAAAGACCACGCTCCTTAAGATGATAAACGGTCTGGAAAGCCTCGATACCGGAGAGATTCGGCTCGGGAGCAAGGTGGAAATCGGATACTACGATCAGGAGCATCACATTCTGCACGAGGACAAGACGCTGTTTGACGAGGTCGGCGACGACTACGAAGCGCTGACGAACACGGAAATCCGCAATACGCTTGCTGCGTTTCTCTTTACCGGAGAGGATGTGTTCAAACGAATCGGCGATCTGAGCGGCGGCGAGCGGGGACGCGTTTCCCTCGCCAAGCTGATGCTTTCAAATGCGAACTTTCTCATACTCGACGAGCCGACCAACCATCTGGATATCACATCGAAGGAAATTCTGGAGCAGGCACTCGGAAGCTACGAGGGGACGGTTCTCTATGTTTCGCATGACCGCTACTTCATCAACAAGACCGCAACGCGTATTTTAGAACTGACGGAGGAAGGCTTTATCAATTACATAGGGAATTACGATTACTATCTGGAGAAAAAGGAGCAGGCAGAGGCGCAGGCCTCCGCCCGTATTGACCAAAACAGTCAGAATCGGAATTCTGATTCCGAAAATAAAATCAGCTGGCAG
The DNA here is from genome assembly GCA_017476765.1 of Lachnospiraceae bacterium. GTDB lineage: Bacteria > Bacillota > Clostridia > Lachnospirales > Lachnospiraceae > JAFUZE01. The sequence goes on along the minus strand of JAFUZE010000033.1, from coordinate 2,474 downwards.
GAGCAGAAACAACAGCAGTCGCTACGGCGCAAACACGAGCATGCGGTTCAAAAGGTCGAAGCCGAGATCGAAGCCGCCGAGACAGAGCTTGCCGAGCTGGAGGAAGCCTTAAGCGAGCCTTCGATTGCCACAAATCCCGCAAAGCTGCATGAGATTACTGCAAAGCAGGCGGAGCTTACCGCACAGCTCGATGCGCTGATGGAGCAATGGGAGGAGCTGATTACTTCTTTTTGATTTTCATCGTTGACACATATCCGGTCTTTTTGGTGAATTTCTTTTTATAAGTCGTCAGCTGCTTTTTCGGCACCTTGATGGCGCATTTTTTATGAATCCCTTTGATGGCATTCTTTCCGACCGTCTTGAGCACCTTTGTGCTTACGGTGATTGTCTTTAAGCTCTTACAACCCTTGAATGCGTTTGCACCGATCGAGGTCACATTCCTGCCGATCGTTACGGATTTCAGCTTTGTAAGACCTGTGCACGCATTTTTTGCGATGGATGTCACCTTGTAGGTCACACCCTCATAGGTGACCGTAGCCGGAATCTGAATACTCTTCGGATTCTTCTTCGTCGATTTCACATATGATACCGTGTTCTTATTTCCCACAGCGGTAATTTTATATTGTGCGCCCGAAGCGCTGTCCCTAATCAAATCACCTACAGCGGCAGAGGGCGTCTCGTTTTTTTCGCTCTCCTGCTTCGAGGCATCCTCCGGACTGCCCGTGATATCCTTGCCCGAATATTCTCCACCGGGATTTGTAACGTTTCCGCCATCCCATCCCTGCAAAGAGCTGCCGGACTGCCCGCCTCCTGTCTGCTGACCGGAATCGGTTTCATCCTCCACATCAAGCTGCGGATCGTGCACAAACGGAATGCCATGCTCTGCGGCATAGGCCTGCGCCTTAGAATCTGCCGCCCCGTAGATTGTCAGCTGCTCTGCACCGGTAAGTGCGTCCGAAGCGAGCGAAACATTTTTCGGAATCACAATGCTCTCAAGGCTGCTGCAGCCGTTTACTGCATAAGCCCAGATTATCCCCGCACTTTTTGGAATCCGAAGGCTCTCTAAGCTCCTGCAGCCCTCAAACATCCTGCTTTCAATACTCTTTAAGCTGTTTGAAAGCTCGATCTCGGTAAGTCCCGAGCATCCCGCAAAGGCACTCGTCCCGAGCTTTGTCACACTGTCCGGAAGGGCGATGCTCTTCAGGCTTGTGCAGCTGCTGAATGCGCGGTCGCCGATCTGGGTTACCCCGTCCGGTATCGTAATCGAAGTCAGACCCATACACTCTGCGAATGCATAATCATCGATCATTGTCACACTGCCCGGAAGGTCAATGCTTGTCAATTTGTCACAGCCTCGGAAACCGGCATTTCCAATGCTCGTCACACCATCCGGGACGGCAATTTCCTCCAGCTGCTTGTAATAGTGGGCAAAGGAAGGAAGCGTCTCCGACCGGTAATTGGCAAAGACAATTTTTTTCACCATAGAGCGAAATACAAAGGTAAAATCCGCATTCACACTCCCCGTTCCGGAAATGGTAAGAATCGCCGTGACCGGGTCATAGGAATAGCTTATATTTTCTCCCGCCTGCACCTTATATAAATTTCCGTCGTTTACACAGTGATCCTTATAATCGCTGCTCACCGCAATCCACGAGGAGGGACTGCACGCAATACAGGTACCGTCCGGGATAAAATCCGAGCCGAGACTGATCTCACCGTCCGGCATATAGATGACCGTCAGATTTGCGCAGTTTTGAAACGCATTATGCCCGATCGAGGTCACATTGTCCGGTATCGTGAAGCTCTGAAAACCGGTGCAGGAAGCAAACGCATTGTCCCCGACCGCAGTCACATGCTTCGGGATTGTGAAGTCCGTCAGACCGATGCAGCCAAAGAAGGCAGCATGTCCGATTTCCGTCACGGCATCCGGCAGTTTCACTTCGGTTAAGCTGCTGCATCCGGCAAAGGCAGTGCCTTCAATCACCGTCACGCTGTCCGGAATCCGGATAGCGGTCAGAGAGCTGCACCCATTCAGCAAACCACTGCTGACGCTTGTCATATTTTCCGGAATCGTAAAAGCCGTTAAGTTGCTGCAGTCACGAAAGGCATCAGCTCCAAAATATGTCACGGTTTCCGGTATGGCAAGGCTTTCTAAGCTGCTGCACCCCTCAAAAGCTTCGCTCCCGATGCTCGTGATGCTGCCTGGAATCGCAATGTCCGTTAAGCCGGAGCAGCGGTAAAAGAGCTGACTGCCGATCGCATTCATGCCGCTCGAGAGGGTGACTCTCTTAAGACCGCTGCATTCGTAAAAGACGGACTGTCCCATACCGGTTACACTGTCCGGAATCGTAATTGCGTTCAGACTGCTGCACCAGCGGAACGCATAATTTTCTATGCGCTGTACGGTATCTGGAAGCGTGATGCTTGTCAAATTGCTGCAGCCGTGAAATGCCAATTCACCGATATCGGTCACG
>JAFUZE010000032.1 GCA_017476765.1 Lachnospiraceae bacterium | reverse complement strand
GACACCTGCTACGACGGCAACGCTGTCGCCCTCCGCAAAGTCTACCGAAATGTTCTCCACCTTGATTCCAAGCGGCTTCATCTCGGCCTCCGTGAGCGGCACCGGCTTGCTCCCCGGTCCCACAAAGCCCGTAACACCTCTCGTGTTGCGAACCACATACCAGGTATCGTCATTCATCACCATATTGATCAGAACATAGCCCGGAAACATCTTCTTCTGCACCGTCTTTTTCGCACCGTTCTTCATCTCGACAACGTCCTGCATCGGCACCCGGACCTCCAGAATTTCCTCTTCCAGATGTCTGTTCTCAATCGTCTTATCAATATTGGCTTTTACCTTGTTTTCATACCCCGAATAGGTATGAACTAAATACCAATTTGCTTCTGCGATATAAACGCCCTCACTACTCTTACATCGTCAAGAAATTTACGCCGTATTGGATTGCCAGATCAAGCACGGCAATAATACAGCCCAAAACAACCGAAACAATCGTAACTGCCACAGCTTGTTTTACAAGAGTGCTCCTGTCAGGCCAGCTAATCTTTTTAAATTCGCTTTCCAAGCCTTTAAAAAAGCTTGTTTTTGGTTTGTTTTCGCTTTTCGCGTTATCTGCCATATTTACTACCTCTTTAAAATCAAGACCATTATTTGGTTTCCTTGTGTAATGTGTGAGTTCTGCAGAATCTGCAATATTTCTTTGTCTCCATTCTGTCCGGGTGTGTCTTCTTGTCCTTCGTTAAATTGTAGTTACGATTCTTGCATTCTGTACATGCTAAAGTAATTTTTGTACGCATTTTTCCACCTCCGCGCGCATTCTTCTACATAAATTCCGTTATGATCAGTCTTTTTCCCTTGCTTTTTGAGCATAAAAAAAAGACCTAAAGCTCATCTCGTTTTCATACTATATCATATCCGGCGGCAAACGTCAACGCTTTTTTACTTCTTAGTCAGTACATAGCCTGCCACAGCATCTCTATTTGTAAGGGGTCTTGTGCAAACGGGTGCCCCTTACAAATAGAGATGCTGTGGCAGCGTCCGTTTGCCAACCCCTGATTTTTAAATTCGTTTTATCCTTTGACACTCCCCGCCGTAAGTCCCTGAATAAAAAATCTCTGGCATGAGATAAACACAACCAGAATCGGAATCAGGCTCAGCACGGAAAGCGCAAAAACATACCCCCACTGTGTAAACTGATGCTGTCCGAAAAATCCGGAGATTGCAATCGGAAGCGTCCTTTTCAGGTCATCGTTGATCACCGTATTCGCCCACGGAAACTCCTCCCAGGCGGTCAGAAAATTGAAGATCGACACCGAAGCAATTCCCGGCTGTATGAGCGGCAGCGCAACATGAAAATATACGGTAAACACATTGCCGCCGTCCATATATGTCGCCTCATCCAGCTCTCTGGGCACATTTTCCACAAAGCCCTTGATCATGAACGTCGAATACGGAATCACCCACGCTACATAAAACGGGATCAGTCCCCAAATACTGTTGATCGTATGAAGCTTTACCGCCAATTCGTACTGCGGCACGATCATCGTCGTCCCCGGAATGATCATCGTCAGAATGATAAATACGAACAGAAAATTTCTTCCCGGAAATCGAAACCGTGCAATGCAAAACGCCAGTGCCGAGGAGACAATCGCCGACGCAAAAACGGTGATCGTCGATACGAGCAGACTGTTTACAAAATTGCCGATAAACTTCTTCTGGCTCAGAATATACCGATAGTTTTCCCCCGTAATTTCCTTCAGCTTCGGAAAGAACCTCGGCGGATATTCATACAGGGCGCCGTTCGGCTTGAGTGAGGTGCTGATCATATAAATCATTGGCAGCACGACAACCGCAATCCCGGCAATCAGCAGCACATAGATGAGAAGCTGCATAACCTTTTGTCTTGAAATTCTCACGATATCCCCCCTATTCCTTATTCTGCATGAGCTTGAACTGTACAACCGCCAGAATTGCCAGAACAAACGCAATGATAAATGACAAGGCTGCCGAATAGCCGAACTTTCCGTTGCTGAATGCCTTATAATACATCCACGTCAGCACAACCTCCGTATCATGTCCCGGCTTACCGTCCGTAATCAGCTTTGTCGATGTATACACGTTAAATCCGCCGATCGTCAACATGACAAGCGCAAACAGGACGGTTCCCTTAATGCCGGGCAAGGTCACATGAACAAACTTCTGCCAGCCTCCCGCTCCGTCCAAAGACGCACTTTCATACAGCTCCAGCGGTACTGTCTGCAAGGCAGCCAGGAAAACGACCATATTCCAGCCGATTCCCTTCCAGATACCGAGAAGCATTGCAACCGCCATTCCGCCCCATCTCGAATCAAGCCAGTGTATGTTTTGTGATGTAACATGTATGACATTCGTCAAAAAGTAGTTCAAAAGCCCTTCTGTATTAAACACATACCTGAAAATCAGCGAGGCAATGACCCACGATGTGATGACCGGAAGATAATAGGCAACCCGAAAGCCGATTTTGAAACGGCTGACCGCATTGACCAGTATTGCAACAAGCAGTCCCAGAATCATCTGTGCCGGCACGGTAATGATCGTGTAGACGAGCGTGTTCGCAAAGGCTGTCATAAAATTTCGGTCAGACAAGACCGTGCGGTAATTTTCAAGCCCAATGAAATCCTGATTCAAAAAAGAGCCGAAATCCCATTTAAAAAAGCTCATCCAAAACAGTCTCACGATCGGATAAAATGTAAAAATACCAAATACCAGCAATCCGGGAAGAAGCAATACCCCTATCTGAATTTTACTTTCTCTATTTAACTTCATTTCTTTTCCCTCTTGTCTGTTGTGAGCACCGGGCAGATGCTGCCACCGCCCGCCCATCGCTTCATGCGATGGGACAGGCAGTCACAAGCATTTCTACTCGGCAAGCAGTGCGTCCACCTTTGCCGCCAGCTCGTCCATCGCTTCCTGCGCTGTCTTTTCACCGTTTACAACCGCAGTCGCCGCTACCGACAGCTCGCTGTCAATTTCAGACCAGCTTGCAACCGTCGGACGGGATTTCGCATGATCAAGCTGTTCAATGTACGGAGCAAAATCCGCCTCCTTCACCGTATCGCTTTCAAGCGCCTCCTTGTTGCACGGAATCTGTCCGCATTTTGCCATCTCCTCCTGCGCAAATGCGCTTGTCATAAACTTCATGAATTTCCATGCCGCATCCTTATGGGCGGACTGAAACATTGAGATATCCTCACCGCCGAGAACCGAGAGCGAGCCGCCTTCTCCTGCCGGAACCGGAGCCGTCGCATAGTCAAAATCCGGATATGCGCCTGCCATCTCGGAAACCTTCCACGGGCCTTCCAGAAGCATTGCATAGCGCCCTGTTCCGAAGCCGTCCGTCATAGGTATGTCACCGCTGTTCCATCCGGTAATTGCCCCTTCCTTGTACAGATCCGCAAACATCTGAATGGCAGCCACGGTCTGAGGACTGTTTAAGTAGCCGGATGCCTGCGTCTGCTCCTCATTGGTAATTGCTCCGCCCATGCTCCAGATAAACGGGCACAGATTCCAGCCCGAAAGCGCCGGTTCATCATATCCCCATACCTGCTGCCCGTTTTCCTTTGTGCCGGACAAAATCCTGCATGCCTCTGCAAACTCATCCATCGTTTCCGGTACGCTCAGTTCTGCTTCCTCGAACATTTCCACATTATAATAGAGAATTTTCGTGTTCGTATTCAGAGCAAGACCATACTGATCTCCGCCAATCTCCGCAGTCGTCATCGCGCTTTCCAGCAAGCTGTCTGACACCTCCCCAAAGTCGCTCATTTCCTTGTTAAGCGGCACCAAAATGCCCATCTTCTGAAATTCCGGAACCCATGCGCTGTCGAGTCTGGCGACATCCGGAAGCGTATCCGATTCGGCACTGATCAAAAGCTTGTCATGCAGATCCGCCCACTCATGCGACACCGCATTTACTGTGATTCCCGGATTCTCTTCCTCAAATTTCGGAATCAAAACCTCTGTCAGAGTTGCATTCTCCGGTGATTGTGCGCTATAATGGTGCCAGAAGTTAATCGTAACTTCTTCTGCAGGCTCCTCGGAGTCTGTAACTGTTGCTGTTTCCTGACTCTCTGAGTCAGATGCAGAATTTACTGGTGATTTTCCACAGCCGCACATTGCCGCCACGCATGTTACTGTTGTGAGTAGAATTGCCAGTATTTTTTTCCTTTCTTTCATTGCTTTATCCTCCTTGTTTTTTTGATATGACTTTCACAGAATACGGCTCCAGTTCCAGTATTTCCCCAAAGCCGCATTCTATTGCGTCCTCCTTCATGAGATCCGTGAATGCATCCTCCCGAAGCTCCTGCGGGCATTGCACCTTTACAGCCTCCTCTCCCTTATGAACAAAAACATAGATCGTTTCCGCAGCGTCCCTTCTCTCAAACAGATAAATTTCCTTCTCACAATCGCACAAAATTGTCCGAAACCGTCCGGTTCGAATGGCGCTGTGCTCCTTCCGAAGCCGAATCATCGTTTGATACCAGTGCAGCAATTCCCTATCCTGCTGCCGATCCCAGATCATACAGCCTCTGCAGTCCGGATCATTGTCGCCGGTCATCCCGACCTCATCTCCGTAATAGATTGCCGGAGCTCCGGTATATAACAGCTGAAACGCTGCCGCCAGCTTCAGCTTCCTTTTGTCACCGCCGCACAGGAAAAGAAAACGCTGCGTATCATGGCTGCCCAGCAGATTGTACATGATCTCGTTTGTTTCCTTTTTGTAAAGTGCCAACATATGATGGATACGCCAGTCGAATTGCTCTGCCGAGAGCTTATCCAGTGCAAAATAATCCCGCACCGCATCCCGGAACAGATAATTCATCACGCAATCCAGCTTTGTCCCTGACAGAAGCTTTCCGCCATACCCCCATGTCTCGCCGATCAACAGAAGCTCCGGATACTTCTCCTTTAATACAACGCCAGCCTCCTGCCACACGGTCTCATCGACCTCGTCCGCCACATCCAGTCTCCAACCGTCGATCTGATATTCCGCAATCCAATAGTCCATCACATCCAAAATAAATGCTCTGACCTTCGGGTTGGAAGTATTGAGCTTCGGCATGTACTTGTAGGCGCCGACACATTCATAATCGCGATGCGAGATAAGGATATCTTCTTTTTTGTTTAACAGAAACCAATCATAATACTCGGAGCTGCTTCCGTTTTTCAGCACGTCCTGAAACTGCCTGAAATGAATGCCGACGTGATTGAACACCCCGTCGAGCACGAGCCGGATACCTGCCTGATGCAGCCCGCTGACCAATTTCCGAAAGTCCTCCTTTGTTCCAAATGCCGGATCGATCTCATAATAATCCGTCGTCGCATACTTGTGATTAAAATCCGCCTCAAAAATCGGGTTCAGATAAACAGCCTCTACCCCCAGATCGGACAAGTAGGAAATCTTCTGCCGGATTCCCTCAAGGTTTCCGCCCATGAAATTCTCCCGCGTGGGTGGTGTGCCCCACGGGGCGTTTTTTGCTGAATTTCCCGATTCTCCACCGCAGAAAAAACGGTCGGGAAATATCTGGTAAAAGACTGCTCCCCTTGCCCACTGCGGATACTCTGCGACATCCCTTGCGTTTGCATAAAGGAATTCAAACAGCTGATCGTCCGGCTCCGTCTCATGAAATCCGTCCGCCGCATAATACCAATCGCCGCCGTCTTTGTCCGTAATCCGGAAATAATACTTTTGATACCGTGCCACCTGTGAAAATTCCAGCTCCGTTTCATAGTAATCCTTGTATTCATCGGATTGAACCTTTTCCAAACGTGCTTCCTTTTTCCTTTCCGGGTTCGTCCGGCTAAAGTAGACGACCGTGCAGCTCTTTGCATCTTCCTTCGCTGTATGTAACCTGACATTCAGCCGATTCCTTGCAGCAGGATAGATAAAAGCTTCCGTATTCAGGTGAACAACTGCCCCTTTTATTAGTCCCATCACAAGCCCCCTTTCTTCCTGATGATATTTATGGTTTCAGCGCAAAATGATTCCCACTTATGTGCAAGCACAACGTGGAGAATGGCTTTTTGCACCGGAATCATTTATTTTCCGGTTGATTCCCTCGCAATGATCTGCGTCGGAATCAAGGCACTGGACGGTGTTACTTGTTTATCCCTGATCTGCCCGAATAATATGTTTGCAGCCTGCTCTCCCAGCTTGTAGGTATCAATATCCACGACCGACAGTGCCGGTTCCAGATATTCCGCCAACGGATAATTGTCGAATGCAATGATGCCTATGCTTTCAGGGACGTTGATGCCTTTGTTTTTCAGTGCTCTGAGCACTTTGAAGGCAATGATATTGTTCGCACAGATCACACTGTCCGCCTGCACGGCTCCCGATGCGATCTGCTCTGTAAGCACACGCACTTTTTCGTCGGAATCACATGCAAAAACCATCGGATGCGCAATCTGATGCCGCCTGCACACTTCGATATAACCGGCGCTTCTCTTTTTTTCAAAGATTGTCTCCTGACTCTCCGCAAGAAGGATCGGGCATTTGTAATTTTGGCTCAGCAAATGCTCGACTGCCAGCCTTGCTCCCTCCGCATTATCCATATCAATCCAGAAAATCTTTTGGTTGTGCTGCTCCGGCTCCCCCATGACAACAAACGGGATCTGATGATTCAGCATGAGTTCGACCAGCTCCTGTGTCATACATTGAACCGGAAGAATGATTCCATCCACCTTCCGCTCTAAAACAAGATTTTTTACGGCGTTGTTATTCTCACTGCTTGAGTCATTTGTGATCAGGACGTTGTAGCCCTTTGTCTGCGCTACCGTCTCGATGGCGGAAACACTTCGGACGAAAAAGGCATTGGAAAACGAATCGCTGTTTCCCGCATCAATCACCAGCCCTATAATAAATGTATTCCCGTTCACGAGACTTCTCGCAAAGCTGTTCGGATGGTAATCCAGCTCCTTCATCGCCTGATGAATCTTCCGCTTTGTCTCTTCCGATATACTCGCTGTCCCATTGATGACCCTCGAGACGGTCGAAGGGCTGACCCCTACTTTTTTTGCAATATCTTTGATTGTTGCTGCCATAAACCTTTCCTCTGTGCAAACGTTTGCAGTTCTCTCTGTAAAATAGGCACTGCAAACGTTTGCATTGCTTAATTTCAGTATACTTCCCGCAGCGCCTAAAGTCAAGTCCTTTTCCAAAGATTTTATAAAAATATCTTAAAAAAAGCCTGTTTTTTTGTACAGTATTTCTATCCTTTTACTCTTGCTTTTTCCTGTTAGAAGTGTTAGACTGAAACTAATTAAATGGGTACTTATACTCGTTTTCAGTTTTCGACGGACAGGGCAGTTCGTCATATCCTGGATCGCCCGATATTCACGGAAGAAAGGAGGGGCGCCACATGGCTAATATTACAGCGATGAATAACATCTATAATTATTATCTCACGACGTATGCGAAGAATCTGCCGGGTTCTTATGACACGCATAAGAAGAGTGAGCTTCGTGGTGTTTACAATTCCATTGTCAAACAAAATAAAGAGTCCCCTCTGTTCATCATTGACGACAGTGATGAGACAAAATCTTTCGCTGTCGGCTTAAAAGAGGATGCAAGAGCGCTTCACAATACGATTGCTTCTCTCGGTGGTCTGAAGGAGAATGAGCTGCTTGGAAGAAAGGTTGCATATTCCAGCAATCCGGATATGGTTTCCGTGGAATACAACGGGCAGAGCATTCAGGATGGCAATGTTCCTTCCTTTGAAATTCAGGTAGACCGGCTGGCATCCTCACAGGTCAATATCGGACGTTTTATGGCTGCCGATTCCTTAAGCGGATTGGAGCCGGATGTCTATTCCTTTGATCTGACAGTCAACGATTACAACTACGAATTCCAGTTCGGCATCGGTGAAAACGATACGAACCAGAATATTTTAGAGCGCTTAAACCGCCTGATCAACAATGCGGACATCGGCATTTCCTCGGACATCCTTTCGGATGACAATGGGAACATTGCACTAAAAATCGAGTCGGATGCGACCGGAACCAGTCAAGGCAGAGAGCAGCTGTTCGGCATCTCCGATACGCACACGAGCAAACGAGCCGGTATCGTCGATTATCTTGATATTGCTGGTGTCACACGACCTGCATCAAACGCTGAGTTCCGCATCAACGGAACACCTCGAACCGCCTACTCCAACCAGTTTACGGTTGACAATATGTATACACTTTCGTTGCATAACATTGGCAGCACCGAGGATGAGACGGCGACAATCGGTGTCAAGGACGATGTGGAGAGTTTGACCGAGAATGTACAGACGCTCGTAAACGGCTATAACGATTTCTTAAAATCAGCGATTGAATACAGCAACAAGCATCAGAAGAGTAATTATCTGATTCGAGATATGCAGCATATTACCGCCAACTATATGGCTGAGTTTACCAATTACGGGCTGAATAAATCAGCGGACGGTACGCTCTCGCTCGACAGAGAGCAGTTTACAAACGCCGCACTGAGCGGTGACACGCACAGCCTTTTAGACACAATCAAAAACTTTACGAATTCGACACTGCGCAAGGCGAACAGCGTTTCGCTCGATCCGATGAAATATGTGGATCGCACAATCGTAGCTTACAAGAATCCTGCGGGACCGAATTATGCAACACCGTATATTACGAGCGCTTACAGCGGCATGATGTTTAATAGTTATTGTTAATATTTTCATTAAAAAACTCCGGGACTCCGGAGTTTTTTTTATTCACCGAACAAATCATACAGAAAAGCAAGACTGAGCATCTTGTCATCCACATAATAGTCTGCATTCGGTTTCCCCATATGGAGTTCATGGTATTTTACGCCCCATTCCTCCATCTGCTTTTTCGTCGTCTCATACCAGTCAATGCCGGTCACATAGCCCCTGGCAGTAAACAGCACAATGCGGTTGCCCAGATCATACAGACGGTTGACGATTCTGACCATCTCCTCATTCGGTCCGGTTTCCCCATAGGATAAATCCTTTCTCACCTGTGCGATGACTCCGTCGATATCAAAGACGAAAATTTTGCCTCCCTCTTTAATCTTTAAATATTCCGATGCCCTCTCAAAATCCTGCGGCGTGTCCACATCAAAAATTTCCTTCATCACATAGCCCTTAATCTTCTTACCGGTCATCGAGTGATACTTTGTCACATTCGCCGGACGAAGCACATCGGTATTTCCGTTCTGCAGATAAATCTTAGGCAGATTCTGTCTCGCCATATTGTACGCCTCCGGGATATCCTTCATGATCGGCTCTAACAGATCATCCTCCCTGACATACCACATCTTATGCGGAATCGCATCCGTCAAGGTGACGCTGCGCACTGCATCCACCGTATCATCGCTCAGCATCATTTCAATCATCCGGTCAATATCCTCCGGATCGCGAACCGGAGTCGTCGGGCGCAGCTGCACGATGATATCCGGCTCGTACTGCTCCTCTTCTGCCAGATAATCGATCGCATGTGCAAACACATCCACATCCAGCGAATCATCCTGTGCCAGCTCCGCCGGGCGGATAAAAGGTGTCTCCGCTCCGTATTCCCTTGCAATCGCAGCATACTCCTCACTGTCCGTTGTCACGAGAATGCGATTGATATACTTGGACTGTTTTGCATGCTCAATCGAATATGCCAGCATCGGCTTGCCGCCAATCAGACGGATATTTTTGTTTTTGACACTCTTTGAACCGCTCCTTGCGGGAATAATCGCTAATATCTTTTTCATTTTTC
>JAFUZE010000031.1 GCA_017476765.1 Lachnospiraceae bacterium | reverse complement strand
TAGCACTTATATTTTCAGCAACAATTTCGCCGTGCTGATCAATCAAACGATAATATGTCAAAAAAACAACTCCTTTCGTTTTTTCTATCCGATTCCCTGCTGCTATTCATCTCCTAAAAGGTCTTTTTCGAGCGCAGTAAAATCATAATCATTCTGATCGAACTGATTAAACCGGTTCTGTCTGCCCTGCTGCCTTTTCGACGGCTCATAATTAGCATCCAGATAATCAACGTACCCACTGTTAAAGAACGTGGAGCCGTTCTGTGGTTTTCGCCAGTCCTCGTCCTTTTTCAGCTCCGCCTTATACCGCTCAATCGCTCTTTGCATTTCGTCCCTACCGATCTTAAGCAGTCGCATCTTTGCTGTATCGGATACCTGTCCTTTCCCTTTCTTACTCGGATAGAGCTGCCATAATTGTTCGAACAGTGCCAAAGCGTCAGCTTTGCACAAAGTATTTATATTCTCTTCTCTACTCTTCTCTACTCTTCTCTGTGTATTTCTGCCAACATTTTTCGCTTTTCTGTCAACATCAATCGAGTTTATGACTACATTTTGCTTATTTTTGCCGACACTTAATAAAAGGTACTCTTTTATCACTTCTACCTTTTCCCGCCTGGCTACGGCGTTAAAATATCTTTTCTGGATTCCGGATGATGTTAGAATCCGATATTTACTGAAAAGTTTCTGTGAAAAAATGTCCCTCCTGATGCAGGCTGATACAATCTCCCTGATTAAGTTGTAGTCACAGCTCGAAACACCGATATCCGACATAAAGAGCAACGACCGATCATCGTCCCAGCTCATGTAGTAACCCTGCTCCCCATAGATTCGTTGGAAAAGCAGAACGACTACCGCAAAGCCTTTGAGCCCAAACTCAGCCTGAATCAAACGCACCTTTTCATCCATGTGGCAATCAAGTTCAAAGTAGTCAAGTCCTACCTTGTTCTGTCTCGCCATTCAATACCTCCAATTATTTTGATTATCTCACATCTCTCATTTTCACCTTTCATGTCAATCCTCTTCTTCAATATCTAAATCAAAGTGCTGTAGAGCCTTTGCATGAATCCTGTGTATATGAGACTCTGAAAAGCCCATCCTGTCCGCTACCCTTTGCCAATTCATACCACGCAGATAGTGCAGCCTGATCACCTGCGCTTCTTTTGAATCCATTTTTTCAATCGTCTGCATGACCCTTTTCAGTTCCACCATACGCCGGTACCGATAACACAGCAGCGTTTGCTCAAGATCGGCAACTGCTGCCGCATAGCCGGATAAGTCTTTGCAGCTTTTGTCTCTGACCTCACCGTCAGATCGGACAGACGGATGCATCCTTGACTGGCGAAGCTGTGCAAGCTGCTGCTCTGTGTCGCTGATTTCTGCCTGTAAGCTTTGGAGCGATTTCAGATATTTCTTTATTTTCCGGGTGTCCTTAACCTGTGTCTGTTCCATCTGCTGCCAACCTCTTTACTTCTCCTCTTTTTCCAGTTCTGCCAGTTTCTCTTTCATCTCTATATTTTCCAATTCAGAAATCATACAGGCGAGTGCTGCGATAATGACTTTTGTCTCTTCTATGGCTCTCCGTTGTTTCTTAGAATACGTTTTCAAATTCCGCAGACGTTCATGCTGCTCATTCAGTACCTCTCTAATGAATGCAATGCTGTTATAATAATCGTCCGCAGCTTCTGTCATGACTTCCTCTTGCACCACAGGCTCCGTACAATCCGCAGAAGCTGATTCGTTTGTATCATCTTCTTTTTCATTACCTTTCCGGAGTTCTGCTGCCCTCTGGCACTGATATTCACATGGATTTTTGCACGCCCAGCAGCATGG
>JAFUZE010000306.1 GCA_017476765.1 Lachnospiraceae bacterium | reverse complement strand
CGCATGCACGCGCAAGCCTACACCACCCGATAATACAATCGCTATATTCATATTCTCTCCTAGAATTTCAAATTTCTGATATTCTGTATGGTTTCCCCATATGGTCTGCCCTTGCCGAACAATAACGTCGTACCGAGCACAAACCCTTTGACTCCCTTCGGCGCATATTCCAAAATCTTATCCGCACTGCAGGCTCCGTCCCAATATAGCTCAAAATCCATTTCCTGCTTCATCGCCAGCAGCTTGGTAAACTTATGTCCCACATAGGGAAGATACATCTGACCGGCGCTTCCGGGATTGACCGACATGACAAGCACCTTTTTGACAATGCGGAGCATCTCCATGACCGTTTCCACGCTTGTGCCCGGATTGATCGCAATCCCGGGTATCATCTTAGCATCAATAATCTTCTGTAATGTCGTAGACGGATGATATTCCGCCTCCGGATGAATATACACGGTATCCCCCGGTCTGAGGTTGTGCAGGAACAATCCGATATGGTTATTCGGATGCTCAATCATCAAATGAACATCCAGCGGTTTTTTCGTCGCACTTGCTATGTACCGCATGTCATTTAACGACATAGCAAAATTCGGGACATAGCGCCCGTCCATAATATCGATATGAAACGAGTCAATGCCGCCCGTCTCCAAATCTCTTACTTCCTTCTCCAGATTACCATAATTGGCACACATCATGGATGCTGTCAATTCAAATTCCATTTATTTTACCTCGTATCTCTCATAAATTATTTTATATTTTTTCATATAAAATGATAAGAGCCAAAAATTCGCCTTATCACAAATATTATCGACATCTTTTCCCAAAAACTTTAGACAAACTATTCTCTTGGTTTTCATAACCATATCCGTTATAATGATAGAGTATCAAGGTCTATGCAGCAACGCATTCGGAATCCGCAAATCGTTTTTCGCAGCATTCCGCCTATGCATTTCAGGAGATATGTATGAATGAATTAGCAGGCTGGCTTTCTATTTGCATGATAGCCAAAAATGAAGAAAAACATATTGAAAATTGCTTAAAGCCACTTTCTTCACTTGGCGCAGAGATCATTGTCGTTGATACCGGCTCTGCCGATCAGACAACCTCTCTTTGCCGGAAATATACGAATCATATTTACCATTTTGACTGGTGTGATGATTTCAGCGCTGCACGCAACTACTCGATCAGCAAAGCAGCGAACGACTATATTTTGGTCGTTGATTTTGATGAATATCTGATCAATGCGGACATTCATGAGCTTTTTCAATTAAAGCAGTGCGAAAAAGCAGGCATGATTTTGCGTCAAAATCCAACCTCCTCAGAGCCCGATTCTAATATGATGGTGGAACGTGTAGCCCGCTTTTTTCACCGGAATTATTATCACTATACCGGCAGAATTCATGAGCAGGTAACAGCCTTGTCCGATACGGAGATCCAATACTACAACATTCCTCTCACTTTTCTTCATAAGGGATATGAAAGTGCCGAGGACTTAAAGCAGAAAGCACTTCGCAATATCAGGCTTCTCCTTATGGATCTGGAGCAAAACGGCTCAAATCCCTACACCTGCTTTCAGCTCGGACAATCCTACAAGGTTTTAAAGGATACCCGAAAAGCCCTGGAATATTACGATTTGGGACTATCCTTTGATGTGGATCCTGCACTCACCTATGTGCAGACGATGGTCGAAGCATATGGCTACTGCTTGCTTGAATTAGGCGAAATAGAGCGTGCCCTGCAGCTGGAAAACATCTATGACGTATTTTGTAAAAGAGCTGATTTTGTATTCCTTATGGGACATATTTACATGAATGCAGGGCTTTTTGACCTTGCCATCTCTCAATTTGAAAAGGCAACTACCATTGCCGACTATGCAACTGCAGGCACAAACAGTTATCTTGCCTGGTACAACGAGGGCGTTGTCTACGAAGTACTCGGCAATACGGAAAAGGCGGTTGCCTGCTATAAAAGGTGTGGGAACTTTTCGAAGGCCCTTGAGAGATTGAAGTTCTTGTGCAAATCCGGCTAAATCCGACAGACTACGCTTTTGAGCCATATTTTTCATCAGAAATCATAGTATCTTCACAGGATGTGTGGTACACTGAATACATTAGAGAAGGAGACCTATTAAAAAATATGGTTTTAACGCGAAGGTATAGTATATATAAAGGAGATTTCTCATGGCGAAAAAACGAATTTCGGTCTGTATCATAACAAAAAACGAAGAAAAAAACATCCGGCGGTGTCTGGAATGCCTGAAACCCTATCCGTTTGATATCGTAGTCATTGATACAGGCTCAACAGATAACACAAAGCAAGTGGCACAGGAGCTTGCCGACCGTGTTTATGATTTTGCATGGATTAACGATTTCAGTGCCGCAAGAAATTTTGCTGCGAGCAAAGCACGATGTGATTGGATATTGGCGATTGACAGCGATGAATTTCTGGAGCATCTTGATCTGGATGAGCTTTACCGCCATATGGATGCCTATCCGTCCAGTGTGGGCAGCATCATACAGCGCAACCAGATTCGTCCGGACGATACGACTCAGACCTATCGAGCACGTGTTGCCCGCCTGTACAACAAATACTATTATGCGTTTACCGGCTCCATTCATGAACAGCTAAATCCATTTACAGGCGATGAGCATTCCCTGTTTCATACCTCCTTGTCCGTTTACCATATCGGCTATGCGCTTCCGGAAGAAGAGAATCGTCAAAAGGATATTCGAAACAGAGATTTGTTGCTTAAGGCGATTGAAGCCGATCCGGAAAATCCCTACAATTACCTTCAACTTGCAAAGACCTATGATAATCTTGATGAAAACGACCTTGCCCTGTCGTATTACCAAAAAGGGTTTAGCTTTGACATCGATACTGAACGGGGATACATGAACTATATGATTGTCAATTACGGGAAATTTTTACTTAGGACAAACCGCTTCGAAGAGGCGCTCGGATTTGAAAGCTTTTACGATACCTTCTGTAATACCGCAGATTTTGTCTATCTGATGGGACAGATTTATTCGGCAAACAATCTGCCGCTAAAGGCACTGTTACAGTTTATCAAGGCTACGACGATGACGGAGTATAGTCAGGACGGCGTAAACAGCTATCTGGCATATTATCGCATCGGGTTGATTTACGCCGGTATCGGCAATACGGAGCTGGCTGTCACCTTCCTCAAAAAATGCGGTGACTGGGAGCCGGCGCTACAGAAAATAGAAGAGCTTGAGGGCTAATATCTTATGACAAATCAGAAAAGCAATCAAACACTTATTTATGATATTTTTTTGATTGCTTTTCTAATTCAATAAACTTAGCACATCGTTTTTCCAAATAGCTATGATACTTTGTGACACTTTCATATAATTTATTTGCAATGCGGCATATTTCTTCCGCATTGGAATTGATAGCTTTGATCTGCTTTTTCAGCAAATTTTGATACCTGTATTCTTCTTTGCTGATATCCAGCTCGATCAGCGATTCGTCCGTTACCGGTATCATATTATTCAAATTAATGGGCTCTTCAAGGGTGATGGTGGGTGAAAAACACCCACAACCCCAGTATTTATGCTGATTAAGCAACTTTAGATTTTCGGTTAGGAAGTGAAACCCTCAAATCCGAGCAAACGAGGTACACCATATCCAGCATATTTTGTAT
>JAFUZE010000305.1 GCA_017476765.1 Lachnospiraceae bacterium | reverse complement strand
GGCGGTAATATTGTTTCCTTAGAAGCTGCGTTGTTGTCAAGAAATGCAAGACTCAGCAGCAGTCTGACAACCGGTCAGTTCTTGGGAAGCCACGATGAGGACGGATTCCTTGCAACGACTGCAGGCGGTGATTTAGGCAAGCTCAGAGTAGCAGCAGCGCTTCAGCTGACAGCAAAGGGTATTCCGGTTATCTACTATGGTGAGGAAATCAATTTATCAGGTCCGGATGGCTATGGTAAAGAAGGAAATAACCGTTACGATATGCAGTTTGAGAATCTGACCGCAGAGCAGCAGAAGACACTTACTCATTATCAGAAGCTGCTTGCAGCAAGAAACAAATATCTGGATGTATTTGCAGCCGGCGACCGCAGCAAGGTTGCAGGTTCAGACGCTGACGGATACGTTGTATTCAAGAGAAGCTATCAGAACGACAGTGTTTGGGTTGGTTTGAATACTACAAGTCAGGCAAAACAGGTAACCTTCACAGCAGACGGTATTACAAAAGCTGCTGAGCTTGATGCAGTGTACGGTGGGGCTGATGTGACTGTTGCAGGAAACAAGGTGACGGTAACCATTCCGGCAAAAGAGGATGGTGGTACTGTGATCTTAGCAAAGCAGGAGGCGCAGGAGACACCGGATACACCACAGCAGCCGCAGCCGACAACTGTAGAAGCAACCGGCGTAACGTTAAGCCAGACGGAGGCAACTGTTGAAAGAGGTAAGGACATTACTCTGACAGCAACCGTAGTTCCGACAGCTGCAACGGACAAGAAAGTGACCTTTACTTCAAGCAATGAGAAGGTTGCAACCGTAGACGATACCGGAAAGGTAACGGCAGTTGAAAAGGGTACGGCAACGATTACGGCAAAGACAGCAAATGGTAAGACAGCAACATGTGCAATTACAGTTATCGTTCCGGCGACAAAGGTTTATGTAGATCAGAGCTTTACTATCAAGAAGGGACAGTCAAAGACATTGACTGCAACATTGGTTCCTTCCGATACGACAGACAAAGTGACATGGACATCTTCGAACACAAAGAAGGTGACCGTAGATGCAAAGGGTAAGATCAAGGCTGTTGCAGCAGGTACCGCAAAGATTACCGCAACAACTGACAGCGGTAAGAAGGCAGTTTGTACCGTAACGGTTGTAGCAAAGGCAAAGAAAGCCACGAAGGTTACGATCGGTAAGACAAGCAAGACCATGAAGGTTGGCGAGGTAAAACAGCTCAAGGTAACTGTAAAGCCGGCTAAGACGACCGATGCAGTGACTTACAAGAGCAGCAAGAAGAACGTTGTTGCAGTTGCCAAGAATGGCGTACTGACAGCTAAGAAGCCTGGAACGGCGACCATTACTGTAAAGGCAGGCAAGAAGAAAGCAACCATCAAGATTACAGTAAATGAGCCGGCTACGGCAGTGACGCTGAACAAGACAACAGCAACGATCAAGAAAGGTAAGACCTTAAAGTTAAAGGCTACATTGACACCGAAGAATTCTAACGATACGTTGACCTACACAAGCAGCAAGAAGAGTGTGGCAACCGTAAACAAGAAGGGTGTCGTAACCGGTAAGAAGAAAGGAACAGCAACCATTACAGTAAAGACGAGCAGCGGCAAGAAAGCTACCTGCAAGGTAACTGTAAAGTAATCTACAAAAACAAGAAACTCATTTTTACTTTTTTCTACCTAAATGAAAAGCCCCGGCAGAGCAATCTGCCGGGGCTTTTTATGGTCATTTATCACCATGTAACATTATTTAACGCTGTTTAAACGCGATTCATTCTGCTGCTGCTTTCGTTTCTTTATCCGCAGCTATTCCAGATTGGCAAGTGCAGCGTCTCTTGCTGCGTCAAAGGTCGTCACATTGACAGCTCCGTAGGTCGGTGTCCTGTATATCGGAACATCCTCGCCGAACAGCTGGAAGTATGTGTAACCGCTCGTGCAGTTGACATTGGTATAGTTGCCCTCGGCAACGATTTCCGGGTTGCTTCCGTCGATATTCATGCGAACCAGCGCCGGAGCAGACTCAGAATTTCTCTGATAGAAAATATAATTTCCGTATACGTTATACAAATCGACACGATCCTGTGTCAGAACGACAGCCCCTGATTCGGGATTCATCAGGTCGATGCGGCAGAGCCGGTAATTGTTCCCGATATCTATGTAGTAGACATACCCGTCCTCCACGATAGGGTAACAGAGATTTCCGATCATTGCCACACTGTTTGTTCCGGTCGTCATATCGAGTGAATAAAGATAGTGGTCTGCTTCGAGCCCGCCGTAATAAATCTGCCCCTGATAGGTTGCGGCAGGGGAGATATTTTTTTCCACTAAAACGAGATCGTTCTTTTTGTCCGTATCAATGCGGTGAAGCGTCACACCGGTGCTTTTTGTGTAATGCTGGTAATAAAGTGAATTATCAACGAGCTTTAAACAGCCGAGTGCATCTCTTGAAAGTCCTGTAACTTGCTTTCCGTCCTTTCGAATCCGGTACATTCCGGTAATTCCTCTGAGATATCCGAGCCCGGCACCGCCGCTTTCTCCTCTGAGCTGCAGGAAGTAAAGGTAATCCCCTCCGGCATTTAGATAATGCGTATTGCCCTCATGCAGCTTTTTCATCTCGCTTTCATCTGTATTCATCGAGTACAGGGAACCGTTGTCGTATGCGTTTGCAAAGTAGATTTTGCCGTCCGATTCGCAGAACAGACCGCTGTTGTAAAGGTTTCCGGCCGTATTGCCGAATGTTCCAGGCGGATTGTCCGGAATACGCCCTGACAAGTGGCTCAATACAAACAGTCCGCCTAAGCATAAAAAGATACCGCCTAAAATTAAGGCTAATTTTAACTTCGCATTCATAAAGCTCCCTCGATTCTATTATTCTTTCAGGTAAGTGCATCACTCTTTGTAACACAATGGCTTGTCGAAACGGCAGCCTGTTCACCGTTTGTTCCCCCCGAAACAATCCGTGTAATCAGTTTTGACCCTCGAATCATATTATAACACGGATTGTGGGTGGATGTTAAGGAACTGCTCAAAAATAACTTTTTAATAGTCAGCAGGATGTTACTTCGATCGTGCTGTTCAAAAGCACAGAAAACATTTTCATTGAAATAACAGGCGGAAAATTGTATAGTATAAAGGAAGAGTCAACGGATACGAGCTTCTGATAAAGTCCGGATGTGGGAGGAATGGAAGATGTTTGCAAAGAACAATGCGTTTATGAAGGAAGCGGTCGAGTCCTTGTACCAGATGAAGGAGGATGAGGATATCCGTCAGAGATGTCTGGAGAGGAAGGATTATTATCGCACGCAGGCGGATTACCAAAAAGCAATCGATGTCCTTACCACGGAAAATGCGAGGCTGTCGAAGGAGAACAAAGGGCTGAGCAGGAAGGTCGAGACGCTCAGCACAGTAAATGAGAGCCTGATGATTGAGCTGGAGCACGCAAGGCGGCTGCTTGCACAAAACGGAATAAAGGAAAGCATATGAAAAGAAGGTAAGAAGGATGGATTTATTAGAGATCAGAAAAGAAATCGACGAGATAGATGCTCAGATCGTGCAGCTATATGAGAAGCGGATGGATGCGAGCAAACGGGTGGCACAGTTTAAAATCGAGACCGGCAAGAAGGTTTTTGACAAGCAGAGGGAAGAGGAAAAAATAAAAAAGGTCAAGTCGATGACGAGCAATGAGTTTAACAGGCACGGAATTGAGGAGTTGTTTGAACAGATCATGTCAATGAGCCGCAAACTGCAGTATCAACTGCTTGCGGAGAAGGGAAGCCTCGGTAAGCTGCCGTTCATCGGCGTGGATGAGCTCGATACCCGAAGGGCGAGAGTGGTCTTTCAGGGAGCGGAGGGCGCTTATTCCGAACTCGCAATGAAGAAGTATTTCGGCGATCAGATCAGCAGCTTCCATGTAGATACGTTCCGGGATGCGATGAGTGCGATCGACGAGGGAAGCGCTGATTTTGCAGTGCTGCCGATTGAGAATTCGACCGCCGGCATCGTCAGCGAAATCTATGATCTTCTCGTCGAGTTTGAGAACTATATTGTCGGAGAGCAGATTATCAAAATCGAACATTGCCTGCTTGGACTGCCGGGCAGCAAAATGGAGGATATTGAGCGTGTGTATTCGCATCCGCAGTCACTCATGCAGTCTGCCCGCTTTTTGAGCGAACACAGCGATTGGCAGCAGATCGGTATGAAGAACAATGCGTTTGCGGCGGCAAAGATCGTGGAGGATCAGGATAAGACACAGGCTGCGATTGCGTCCGCCCACGCAGCACAGGTATACGGCCTTGAGGTTTTAAAACAGGGCACGAACCACAGCGATACGAACTCGACAAGGTTTATTATCGTGACGAATCAGAAAATTTTCCGCAAGGATGCGGGGAAAATCAGCATTTGCTTTGAAGTGCCGCATGAGAGTGGTTCGCTGTATCATATGCTGTCGCATTTTATTTACAACAATCTGAATATGTCCAAAATTGAGAGCCGCCCACTTGAAGAGCGGAACTGGGAATATCGCTTTTTCATTGATTTTGAGGGAAATCTGGCGGACAGTGCAGTCAAAAATGCTCTCCGCGGGCTCCGGGATGAAGCACGCAATATGAAAATATTGGGGAATTATTGAATGTTACAATTCATCGGTTGTTCGAAGGAGGTTTCACGATATGGCAAAGGCACAACATCTGATTTTGTATAAGCATGTGCCGAACGAGGATATTTTACAGGACATCGTTGCTCTTTATGAAAAATATAAAAGCGGCGCACACCGTGCCGCAACAGAAGAGGATACGGCACTTGCCTTTGACGCTGCCGGGCGCATCCTGGATTTGTCGGGCAGCCACGGCTTTTACGGCAATCTTTGGCACTGCTATCTGGCATATATTCTGACCGGGCATGAAAATGTGTACAGCATTCCATGCGAGATTCGAGGCGGGAGACCGGGCAGCATGAATGATGCGGCGCTGCATGATTTTCGCTTGTTTCAGGAATTTTTTCATTATGACATGGCAGCCCTGTTTGATGAGCTTGGTGCGCCGGAGCTGAAGTATCTGCTTTCCTTTGAGGGGAACGGCTTAAAGAGTAAGGTCTTTAATGCGAGAATCCGCGACTATATTTGTCAGACAGCGGAAAAAATGGCTATGGCAGAGAGTGCGGAGCAGCTAAAGGAGATTACGACCGCATTTTACCGCAAATATGGTGTCGGCAAATTCGGTTTACATAAAGCGTTCCGCATAACGCCGGATGAGGACGGCATCCATGCGAGAATCGTGCCGATTCTGAATATTGCACATGTGCAACTGGATGATCTGGTCGGTTATGAGCTTCCCAAGCAGAAGCTGATTGACAATACGGAGGCATTTATAAGCGGTAGGAGAGCAAACAACTGCCTGCTTTTTGGCGATGCGGGCACCGGAAAATCGTCCAGCATCAAAGGAATTTTAAATGCCTATTATGAGGACGGACTTCGCATCATAGAGGTGTATAAGCATCAGTTCGGTCTGCTTCACGACGTGATTGCGCAGATCAAGGACAGAAATTATAAATTCATTCTTTACATGGATGATCTGAGCTTTGAGGAGTTCGAGACCGAGTACAAGTATTTGAAGGCGATTATTGAGGGAGGACTGGAAAACAAGCCGGATAACGTGCTGATCTATGCGACATCGAACAGGCGGCATCTGATCAAGGAGAGCTTTGCGGATAAGGAGGGCAGGCGGGATGCGCTCCATGCATCGGACACGGTGCAGGAGAAGCTGTCTTTGGTCAACCGCTTTGGAGTGACGATCTTCTTCGGCTCGCCGGACAAAAAGGAGTTCCAGAATATCGTCAAGGTACTGGCGGAGCGAAACGGCATCGATATGCCCGAGGAGGAGCTGCTTTTGGAGGCAAACAAGTGGGAGTTGGCGCATGGCGGACTTTCCGGAAGGACCGCACAGCAGTTTATCGATTCTTTATGATTCCAGTGCAAAAAGCCATTCTCCACGCCCCGCTTGCACATAAGCGGAGATATGGGTTTTTTGCACGCCCCGATATGAGCATGAAGTGGGGCGAAGCACCACGAGAATGCTCATATCCGAGAATGCTCATATCGGGGAGGATTGTGGGAGCACGAAGTGCGGAACAATCCGTGGGAATCATTTTGCACTGAAATCATTTATACTGGTTAACGATAAAAAATGCCAGCGTTCGTTAGTATATCAGGAAAAAAGGAGTAGGATACGAATGAGAACGTTTGCAGCGATTGATGTAGGCTCCTATGAGCTTACGATGAAAATCTATGAGATTTCTGCCCGGGGCAGGATGAAGGAGATTGACTGCATCAGACATAGCATCGAGCTTGGCACGGATACATATAATACAGGAAAGATCAGCCTGCAGCGTGTGGATGAGCTCTGCGAGGTGCTGCGGGAATTCCGCACGATCATGGAGACCTATCAGGTGGATGCCTATCAGGCATACGGGACGAGTGCGATACGGGAGACGGAAAACAACATGATCGTGCTCGATTTGATCAAGAACCGCACAGGAATCACCGTGGAGGTCATCAGTAACTCGGAGCAGCGATTTTTAGACTACAAGTCGCTTGCCACAAAGGCGGAGGAGTTTCGGCAGATTATCAAGCAGAGCACTGCCATTTTGAACATCGGCGGCGGTAGCATACAGCTCTCGCTGTTCGATAAGGATACTCTGATTACGACCCAGAATATGCGGCTGGGGGTTCTGCGACTAAGAGACCGGCTTAGGACGCTCCAGTCCAGAACGAACCACTATGCGGAGCTGATTGCTGAGATTGCCAATCCGCAACTGGTGTTATTTAAAAAGATGTACCTCAAAAACAGGGAGATCAAAAACCTGATTCTGATGGATGATTATGTGTCCTATCTGATGCAGAACGAGGCGATCACGCACGAAACGCCGGGGTATCTGTCCGGTGAAGAGTTTTTGAGAATTGTCGGCAGTTTAAAGGAGATTCCGCTGTCTGACTTTATGAAGAGCATGAATATCTCAGTGGAAAAAGCGGATCTCTTTTACCATAGTGCGGTTCTGATCAAAAATATGATTGAGGTCATGGATGCGGAGACGCTCTGGGCACCGGGTGTCTGTCTGTGTGACGGCATTGCCTACGAGTATGCGCAGAAGGAAAAGCTTTTAAAGCCACAGCATGACTTTGACAAGGATATTCTGGCATGTGCGGCGGATATGGGCAGACGTTATATGTGCAGCAATAAAAGAAGCGACGTTTTGGAAAATATTTCCCTCAGTATTTTTGATGCGATGAAGAGAGTGCACGGCATGTCAAAGAGGGAGAGGCTTCTTTTGCAGCTTGCGGCAAAATTGAACGACTGCGGTAAATATATCTCCCTGATGAATGTCGGAGAGTGCTCCTACAATATTATTATGTCAACTGAAATCATCGGCCTGTCACATCTGGAGCGTGAGATGGTGGCGAATATTGTCAAGTACAATCGCATTCCGATCACCTACGATGCAGATGCCGGGGGCGGTCCTATGCTGGATCAGGAATCCTTTCTCAAGGTTGCAAAGCTGACCGCAATTTTGCGGCTTGCGACCGGACTCGACCGCAGCCACCGGCAGAAATTTAGAAATATTAAGGCGGTTTTGAAGGATGATGAACTGATCATCACGGTCGATACGGCGGATGACATTACGCTGGAAAAGGGGCTCATCGGCAAAAAGGCAGGTTTTTTTGAGGAAGTGTTCAGCGTAAAAACTGTGATTAAGCAAAAACGAAGATTTTGAGGTGAGGGGAATGGAGAAAACAGATTTTACCAAGACAGAATATTACTATAACAGGGAGCTGAGCTGGATTGATTTTAACAATCGCGTCTTGAGCGAGGCGAGAGATAAGACGATTCCGCTTTTTGAACGGATGAAATTCCTCAGTATCTCCGCATCAAATCTGGATGAATTTTTCATGATCCGGGTCGCATCCCTAAAGGATATGGTCAATGCAGGATACAAAAAGAAGGATATTGCGGGAATGACACCGGCAAGACAGTTAAAGGCGCTGAATGCGGCGACTCATGACCTCGTGGCTATGCAGTATTCCACCTATAACCGGAGCCTTCTGCCTCTGATGAAGAGCAATGGACTGTTTATCGTGGAAAAGCATGAGGATCTGACAAAGGAGCAGGCGGCATATGTGGATCGCTACTTTGAGGATTATGTATATCCGGTTCTGACACCGATGGCAGTCGATTCCTCAAGACCGTTCCCGCTC
>JAFUZE010000304.1 GCA_017476765.1 Lachnospiraceae bacterium | reverse complement strand
TTGACGGACGGAAAGCTTCCGAGTATCAGTATCCGGCTATGCGCATCATAGACCGGAGCAAACGAATGTGAAATATGTTCATATTCCAAGATTTTCCTTCTTCCGTTTCTCATTTCCATTCACTCCTTAGCCGATGTGCAGCTGACACCGTATCCGCCAGCTAATCTGTGAATTGTAATCTGAATCGTATCACTTGTATCTCCCACCGTCAAGTATGTTTGCTATCCTTGCTCGTATTGACCTGTTATTAGATGATTGCCCCCTTCTCGCATATCCGTCCGGGTTTCAAAACGTTTCGCACGCAACTACTTAATATACTTGTTATCCCGATTCGTATTTGATAAAATCAATTTATGGTGCGGAACAATCCGTGGAAATCATTTTGCACGAAAACGATTTATACAGAACCAATAGGTACGATGAAAGAAATGGGGTATGAATGTTATGGAATTGCCAAGCCGTTTATTATATCCTCCTGAGTATGACCGGGAGAAGGAAGTGGCGATGAAGGATTTCTCCTTTATCCGTCCGCTTCAGATCGATGATATGATCGTACTGATCAAGGAAAGCCACAGAGGCTTAAATGACTTAAAGCTGGAGAACTTTTTTACGACCGATCCAGAGGTTCTGTCCTATCGTCTGGAAATCGTCCGTGACCTCACAGAGCATCCGGCTCTTTATGAGACCTTTTGCAAATCCATCATCCTCATCCAGAACATCCACGACATGCGGCGTGCCATGAACAGTGATTTTAACGTCGAATCTGCCTTGAGCAGCGTCCGCTATCTGGAGACCTATCAGGAGATCATCGATCTGTTTGCCGGCGGCTTTCAGGATTTTGTTCCCGCTTCAAGAGGTCTCGCAGCTTTCCGCGACGGCATTCTGGAAATCCATAACGGCGAGGAATATCAGAACCTGAGAAGCGAGCTTGCCAAAATGGAAGTGCACTTCGGCAGCCTCAAGAGCGTTACGATCGGTGTCAATCTGGATGAAAATATGCGGGTGAAGGATGCAGGTGTCGTCTCCGTTAACGAAAAACCCTTCCATAATGGTACACTAATGGATCGCCTTCTCAAAAAAAATCCGCTGGATGCCCACATGCTCATCTCTCCGCTGTATCCTCTGGCAAAAGGACTGCACGGCGAAGATTTAAAAGCCTTTAACTATTCTGTACAGTCCTCGATCAACACGATTTTTACCAAATCGCTAAGGAGCTTTGAACCGGTCATACAGAAATATTTTGCGATCAACACCTCCTGCTTTACGGCACTTCTCGACGACATCCGCTTTTTGACGGCAGGCGTGAAATTCATTCTGGATATGAAGGAGAAGGGCTTTGCGATGTGTGCACCGACGATCGCACCGATGCAGGAGAAGAAATGTGAGTTACACGGTGTATACAATCCGATTCTTGCCCGCAAATCCATCGAGCAGACGATTGTCTCCAACTCCTTTACCTATGATGAGAACGGACGCTTCTATCTCGTAACGGGACCGAATCACGGCGGAAAATCGATTTTCGCCTATTCGATCGGCATGGCACAGGCACTGTTCCAGCTCGGTCTGTTCGTTCCCGCCGAAAGTGCTGTTATGAGTCCGGTATCCGGCATCTTTACACATTTTCCGTCCTCGGATGAGAACAATTACGGAAAGGGTCGTCTGGAGAGCGAGTGTGCGCGTCTCGGCAGCATCCTGAAAAAGCTGTCCGATACCGATTTGCTTCTGATGGATGAATCCTTCTCGAGCACAAGCGGACTGGAGGCAGGCTACATTGCAACGGAGGTACTCACCGGCATCGGTATTATCGGCTGCGGCGGCATCTTCGTCACACACATTCACGATCTGCCGCAGCAGCTTGACATCTACAACTCCCATCCGCAAAACAAGGGCAGGATCGACAATCTTGTGGCACTGATGGAAAATAAAGAGAACGGCATACGAAGCTACCGTGTCAGCCGCAGTACGCCGGAGGGACTCAGCTACGCCAAAGACATCGCAAGCCAGTACGGACTGAATCTTGAGAGTATTCTTGCCAACAGCACAGACTGAATCTGAATCCCGGGAGACATTTTATCATAACACCCGAGCTGCATAGATTTATAAAGCATAAAAAAAAGAGGGAACTTCGCCTGCATCGGGTCAAAAGAAGTTCCCTCTAAATGAGTCATAAAATAAATTGCTTACCTGCTTTCCCGATCACACCTGTCCAAAAAGCATTCTGTGCGATTGGTCCGGTTCTTTGACTAAATATATTCTCCTCCCGAGACATCCGCTGTAAGAGACGATATGTGCAATATATACTTCATGATCGCATCCACATCCGTCCCTGCCTTGTCTAAGCAGTCGGAGCAGTATGCCCCCTCCGGAACAACCTCGGCAGCCCTGCTTGTGTCCATCTGAAAGTCCTTCGCAAGGAGCACAACAAGACCTGCGTGGTGCAGGTGCCTGATCACCTCTGCAACCATTCCGCTCTCCTTCGGATAATATAAGTAAGTATGTCTGCCGCTTAGCGTGAGCGCTTTCTCAACCCGGTAGATCGCATCCAGCGTCAGTCCTCTCTCTCCGACCGGCAGTTCCACGATGACAGCCTTCTGTCCGTTGAGCGCAGCTCTCGTATCTCTGTTAATTCTGGTAAAAGAGTTCTCCTCCTCTTTCTCCACATGCGTCACAACCCCGCATGCAGAGGTCATATTCGTGACTCGGTCTATGAGAATCAGCTCTCCTGCCGTCTTATGTAAACTAAATTCATCCAGAACAATTCTGTCAGCAAGAGAAATCCTGCACACCGCAATCTCATTTTTACCAAGTACATCGACTGGATGCTCCTCACCGGTATTGACATCAATGGAGTGTTCGATCTTCGTCACAACTCCCGGTATCATCCTCGTTCCGAGCTTTACAAAAAAGTTCTTCCCCGGCACAAGCTCCTCATCATCCATCCACAAAAGCGTAGCCGTAAAGGAAGCAGCCACCTTAAGCTCACTGTCTCTCGATAACACGCATCCCCTCGACACATCCACCTCCCGGTCAAGCTGAACGGTGACCGGCTGACCTTTGACGGCGCTCTCTGTCTCTTTATCCCCGACAAGAATCGCTTTGACGTGTGCCTCCTCGTTGCTCGGAAGCGAAATCACGCGGTCTCCCACATGAATCGTTCCCGACTCGATCTGCCCCTGAAAGCCGCGGAATGTATGATTCGGGCGGCACACTCTTTGAATCGGCAGATAAAATCCCGCTTCGTCCTCTCTTTCCTCCACATCGATCTGTTCAAGATAAGGCAGAAGTGCTTCCCCGGTATACCACGGCATATTTGCACTTTTCTTCGTGACATTGTCTCCCTCTGTCGCCGACACCGGAATGAGTTTTCTGTGCGGCAGAGACAATTCTTCCGACAAGGCAGTAATCTGCTCCTCAATCTCCCGAAATCGTTCCTCCTTGTAATCAACAAGGTCCATCTTATTGATCGCAAACACAAAATACTTGATTCCCATAAGTGCGCAGATGCGGGCATGTCTCTTCGTCTGAACCAAAACGCCCTGCTTTGCATCCACTAAAATCACCGCCAGATCTGCAAAGGATGCCCCGACTGCCATGTTTCTCGTATACTGCTCATGTCCCGGGGTATCTGCAACGATAAAGCTTCGGTGATCTGTTGTAAAATATCGATACGCAACATCGATGGTGATACCCTGCTCGCGTTCCGCCATCAATCCGTCGAGCAGAAGGGAGTAATCGATCGCCCCATCCCGGCTCCCCACCTTGGAATCCAGCTCCAGCGCTTTCTCCTGATCCGCATAGAGAAGCTTGGAGTCATAGAGAATATGCCCGATCAGCGTTGATTTTCCGTCATCCACACTTCCGCAGGTAATAAATTTTAATAATCCTTTCATTTCAGAAGTACCCCTCCTTTTTTCTTCTTTCCATACTGCCTGCCTCCTCGTGGTCGATCACGCGGCTTGTGCGTTCGGATTCCACTGCGCTGAGCGTTTCCTCAATGATCGCATCCAGCGTATCCGCCTCCGAATACACGCCGCCGGTAAGCGGATAGCAGCCGAGCGTCCGAAAGCGAACCTTCCTCGTCTGCACCTTTTCTCCCTCACGCAGCTTCAGTCTGTCATCATCCACCATAATGATGTTTCCGTCACGTTCTATGACCTTTCTCTCTTTTGCATAGTAGAGAGGGACAATTTCAATATTCTCTCTTCTTATGTACTGCCAGATATCCTTCTCCGTCCAGTTGGAGATCGGAAATACCCGTATACTCTCGCCCTTATGGATTTTGGTATTGTACAGCTTCCACATTTCGGGGCGCTGATTTTTCGGGTCCCATGCCTGCGCCTCATTCCGGAAGGAAAAAATCCGTTCCTTCGCCCTTGATTTCTCCTCGTCGCGGCGTCCGCCTCCGAAGGCAGCGGTAAAGCGGTATCTGGCAAGCGCCTGCTTTAAAGCCTGCGTTTTCATGATATCGGTATAGGCGGAGCCGTGGTCAAAGGGATTGATGCCCTGACGGACGCCGTCCAGATTCGTATAAACCAGCATATTAATGCCGAGCTCATTTGCGATCCGATCCCGAAATTCAATCATCTCATGAAATTTCCAGGTCGTGTCCACGTGCAGAAAGGGAAACGGCGGCTTTTCCGGATAAAATGCTTTCATTGCAAGATGAAGCATCACGGAGCTGTCCTTTCCGATGGAATAAAGCATCACCGGATTTTCACATTCCGCTGCTACCTCTCTGATAATATAGATTGCCTCTGCTTCGAGTTCATCCAGATGTGACAGATTACTCATACTTATCTTCTCCTTCATCTATTGATTCCGGTACATCGAAATTTCAATTCCCGATGTACTAAGGAAAAACTGGTGAAATCAGCTTTTCCTAATACTTGTTTGATTCCTTCTTGTTGATTTGCACAATCTCCTTATTCCCGTCCGGCTGTGTCACCGTCCAGGTCACAAGCTCCCCACGCTCGTCATAAGACAGCACGCTGCCTCTTCCTCCTATGTCCGCCCCGAGAAAGAACTCAATCGCCTTTGCACGGCATTCCTTCAGGCAGGAGGTGCAGCCCCAGCAGTCCTCGACGCAGCGAATCTCTGCTTTGCCCCTCTCCCCCAGTCTGATCAGATTGCCCGGGCAGGCCTCGATACATCTTTTGCAGCCAACACATGCCTCTTCTCTGATACGAATACTCATGAGCCTACCTCCTGTGAAAAATCAAGTGCCGGCGCACCCCTTTTTACAAGTTCTCTGGCAAACGTTTCAATCCTTCCGTCTGCCATTCTGGAATTGATATATTTCAGCCACGCATCATCCTTTTGGGGATAATCCGCATTTTCCGCAAAGGAATGCCAGCGCGTCTCTTTCCTTGCCCGCAAATGTGCAATGACCGCCTGACATACGATGAGCCTCTCGCGTATCTCATATATTTTAAGCAAGTCATACATATCCTCTGCAGACAGCATCTCCAACATCCGGTACAGTCTCGTGATCTGCTGCTCTGCAATCTCAAGCCCGCTCTCATTGAACCGGTAGTCGGCTGAGATTCCTCCCGCGTACTGATCCATGATCTTCTGCATCGTCATCTCCAGCTGCTCGATCGTGAGCAGTCCCGGCTCCCGCTCCAGATAGCTGCTGTATTCTGCAGCCTTATCCCCGGCAGCAGCCCTTAAGCTCTCCCACTCCGGCTCTCTCTGTTCCCCGGACTGTTTTCCCTCTGCCCCGGAGAGTTCTTGCATATGCTCCTCTGCCCTTTGCTGCTGCAGCCATCTGTCCCTGTCGGCGAGAATCGTCTCTGCCGCGATCTCTCCTTCCGCCAGAGCTCCTGTCACATATTTCTGCGGTGCTCCTCCTGCCACATCCCCTGCGGCATAAAGTCCCCGGATCGTCGTTCTTCTCCCCTGATCGATCCAGTAGCCGCTCGCCGTATGTCCGCCTACGATATATGGTTCGGTCCCTTCTACCTCTACCGGCTGCTTCGACGGACCGACTCCCGCCTCCAGCCATTTGAGCGTCTGGCTCGGCGCCATGTTCAAATATGCCTTGAGCAGCTCTGCCTCCTGCTCTGCACTGATGTGCGTCGTATCAAGATAGCACGGTCCTCTTCCCTCCCGGTTCTCCACAACCGTCCCGTAAAGCCGCTCCGAGGTTTTGAGTCCGTACCTTGTCTCATAAACCTCTCCTTTGGAATTGGTCTGTCTGGCACTAACGCCCTGCGCAATCGTTCCGGTCGGCGCAATCGTATCCTTGCACCTT
>JAFUZE010000303.1 GCA_017476765.1 Lachnospiraceae bacterium | reverse complement strand
TCTCCTGTGCCTCATCGGAGTACAGATACTCGAGATAGTCCTTTGCAATTTCTCTCGTTCCGTTCTTCTCCACATTTTCATCAACAATCGCTACACTTGGCTGTGCAAGAATGCTGATGCTCGGTGTGATCAGCTCATACTCATCCGGATACTCCTTCAGCGTTGCGATTGCTTCGTTTTCCCATGCAATCAGCACATCGCCCTGTCCGTTCTCCACGAACGTCGTCGTTGCGCCTCTTGCTCCTGAATCCATGACCGTCACATTTCCGTACAGGCTGGCGAGGAAATTCTTGATCTTATCCTCATCTCCGCCGAACTGCTCATCCGCATAATACCATGCCGCCAGAAAGTTCCAGCATGCACCTCCGCTGCTCTTCGGATCCGGATTGATGATTTCCACACCCGGCTTAATCAGATCATCCCAATCGGCAATCCCCTTCTCATTTCCCTTTCGCACAAGAAATACAATGGTCGATGTATATGGTGAGGAATCCAGATCGAATTCACCAAGCCAGTCAGGCTCAATCAGCCCCGCCTGCTCAATCAGCGTAATATCATGCGCCAGTGCAAGCGTGACAACATCCGCATCGGCTCCCTCCACGACCGAACGAGCCTGAGAGCCCGAACCGCCATGGGACTGGATGACCTCGACCTTTGTACCGGTCTCCTCCTCATAATACTTTTCAAAGGCTTCGTTATATGCCGCATAAAGCTCTCTGGTCGGATCATAAGATACATTTGTGAGCTGTATCACATCGCCCGCAGAGCCCGAATCAGAGGAAGAGGAACCACAGGCTGCGGCACCGATTGCAAGAACCAGGAGACTGCATGCCGCAATTCCCGCCTTTATAAGCTTTCCGTGTTTGTTCACATTTCTGAATTTTTTCATAATCATTTCCTCCTTCATTTATTTGTTATGATATATATCATACTATTCCTAGTTTAAAAGTGGTAATACATAAAAACAATAACAAATTATAAATTCTTTCTATAATCACCGGCTAAATTTCAAATTGATAGCTGTCCGGGATTCTGTATTCCGACGGAGTCATATTAAACTGCTTCTTGAAAAGCTTGGAAAAATATGCAATATCCTTATACTCCATGCGCTGTGCAACCTCGCCGATCTTCACATCCGTATTTCTCAAAAGCCATGCTGCGCGCATGAGCCTGACATAAGTAATATAATCGACAAATCTCTGACCGGTCTGTGCCGTAAAGACCGTACTCAGGTAGGATTTATTCAGGTGAAGCTTCTCAGACAGGAACTTTTGCCGCAGATCACCCTCGGGATTGTAAAGTATATACCGTATCACCTCCCGAAGCGATGTGTTATGGTGCGGATACAGCGTACAGCTGCTTACAAAAAGCTGGCAAAATTTGCTTTTCTGCTCGGTCAGGCAGGAGGTGTTTACAGAATAGAAATCTTCCTCATTGTAATAAAGATCCAACCAGTCATTCCGGTCAAAAATGCTTTTTACCGCAAGATCAACAGCCTGAAAAAAAACCGCTGTGTCCGACAGCTGATCCAAGAAACCATATATTCCCGCATCCTGCTTATGGAAATAAACCAGCAGCTTCTCCGCAAGCATTTCCACGTTGACCTGATGCGCCATCTTCTCGGCTTTTATCTTCTCAAAAATCCTAAGAAAGCTGTCCGGATCAAACGGAAGCGTAAAATATTCCTTAATCCCTACCAGTATTCCGTTTCTTGCACATTCAAAACTGCCCTTATGACTGCAAAAAGCAAGATAACTGCATAGATTGTCATGCGTGATTCTTTTTAAGGTTTGAAAATGATCGGCTTCGGCAAGCGATGTCTCGATCAGCATAAGAGCAAAGTCCCCATCCGAAACGATTCTGTAAGCCTCGTCAACATTCCCGCAGATCGCGGTAATTTCAAAATCTGTCTCTTTTCCCCAGATATGTAAAGCCGTAATCTGCGCAAGTATATCTCTGCTCTTAACGGCAAGAAGCACATGATTCAAGGTGCCTCACCTCTTTTCTTCCTATCCCCGTTCTTCATATAACACTTTTCATATAGGTGTACTAGGATATATAAGCAAAAAAAATTACCCCTTCTGATATATCTTATCAAAATTTATAACATATCATATCCCATATTTCAACTATGTAATATAGGAAAAAATTTAATATATTTTCCTGTTTTTCTCCTGTGGAGAATGAAACAGAGCTTTCCACAAAAAACACAGATAGCAAGGTATCCTCATTTGTCTATCTGTGTTTTTGCCGAAGACATTCATTTGCCCGTAATGCGGTTTTCGTTACACATATTGAATTTCTTCCTTGCTGACCTCCGTCCGGTTCACGATCAGAAAGGCATTGAGCACCGGATGTTCCCGATCCATCAACGAGAGAATCAGATAATCCGCCTTGGAATCATAAGCCAGCCGTTTATCCTCCTCGGACGGTCTGGACGGAGACTCCGGATGGGAATGCCAGTTGCCGAACTGCTTATAGCCCTTTGCCCGCATATCCTTGACCGCCGCAAGCTGCTCCTTCGGATCCATGCTGAAATGCTCATTGCTCGCATCCACATTGGTCAGCAGGTAGACCTCTTTGACGACCTTGATATCGCCCTCCAGCGTTCCGGCAATGAGACCGCATGCCTCATTCGGAAGATTCTTTTCGGCATGCCCCAGCATCTTCTGATAATCGCTCTTTTTTATCTGTAACATTCTATACTCCTTCCTGCCATACCGTTATTTCTTCATATCACATTCTGCCTGCTCGTAGTCAATGAGCTGCGTAATGGTCGGATGATCGCCGCAGACTGCGCAGTTACACGATCTCTTCGGAAGCTTGATCTTATGAAAGTCCATCGAGAGGGCATCGTAGGTGAGCAGATTTCCTGTCAGAAGCTCGCCCTTTCCGATAATGTACTTGATCGCTTCCATCGCCTGCAGACTTCCGATGACACCGCCCATCGCTCCGATAACGCCCGCCTGCTTACATGTCGGAACGGCATCCTTTGGAGGAGGATTCTTGAACACACAGCGATAGCACGGGCCCTCGTCCGGCACATAGGTCATCAGCTGTCCCTTGAAACGAATGATACCGGCATGGGAAAACGGCTTTTTCTCCATGACACAGGCATCGTTGATCAAAAACTTCGCCGGGAAGTTATCCGTTCCATCGAGAATAAAATCATAATCCCGAATCAGCTCCCGGATATTCTCGGATGTGACAAACATGCGGTATGTATTGACCTTGACATCCGGGTTCATCGCCTCCATCGTCTCCTTTGCGGACTTTACCTTTGCCTTGCCGACATCGGCGGTTCCGTGAATGATCTGCCTTTGCAGGTTGGACAGATCGACTTCGTCCGCATCGACAATACCGATCGTTCCCACTCCGGCTGCCGCCAGATACATCGCCGCCGGTGCGCCGAGACCTCCTGCGCCGATAATGAGCACCTTCGCGTTCAATAATTTCTTCTGTCCCTTTGCGCCCACCTCTTTTAAAATAATGTGGCGCGAATATCTCTCGAGCTGTTCATCTGTCAGTGCCATCAGCAGCCACCTCCCATAAAGTAGAGAAATTCCACACTGTCACCTTCCTTGAGCACCGTTTCCCCAATCTTCCCCGACTCTACAAATTCCTCGTTCAAGGAAACCGTCACATACTCCGGAGTTTCCACCTTTTCCAGTTCAATAAGCTCCGGCAATGTCAAACCGTCTTTTACTTCCTTCTTTTCACCCGCTACTGTAATTGTCATCTTATTTTCTCCTCCTACTACTTTTTGAGTAAGCGGCAATATTTCAGCCCGCTATCCATGTAATCAGTTCTGACGCTCTTATCATATGATAAAAGCAAAAATTTGACCCGCTATAGATATGTATCCAACCATCCTGCAAGTTCGTCCTTTTTGACCAGTCCCTTCTTTTTATCAGCGACTTCCCCGTTCTTAAACAAAAGGAGCGTCGGCGAACTCATGACCTGATACGCCTCTGCTAACTCTGCGTCAAAATTGACGTTCACCTTATACACGGCCACTTTCCCCTCGTAGTCATCCTCAATATCCCCTAAAATCGGGGAAAGCTGCTTGCACGGAATGCAGGAATCCGAATAAAATTCCACGAGCACAAGACCCTTTGCCTCCTTGACCGATGCATCAAAATCCGCTTTGCCAATCCGCTTTGCCATCGCACATCTTCCCTTTCCTAAATTTCATCTAAGCCGGCACGTTCCTGCCGACTGAGCAGCACTGCCCTTTCGCCCTACTCTTCCTCGACCTTGCGCACATAAAGCGTGTAGGTGCCGTCCTCATTGTCAACAAGCTTTAAAATCTGATGCCCCTCCTCCTTGATGCTCCTCGGAACGTTCTTCTCCGTTTCTCCGTCATTCATGCGGATTGCCAGCACCTGTCCGTCGTCGAGCTCATCGAGCGTCACCTTCTCCTTCACAAAGGTCAGCGGACAGACCTTATCGGTAATATCTACCTCTTCGTCAAATGTAATCTCTGTATCAGCCATTGTATGCCTCCTCTATCTTCTTTCTGAATTCTTCTTCTCCGACTCTCTGGAGTGTCAGGCGGAATCGCTCGCCCGGATTTGCATGCTCCTCAAAAAATTCGATCGCCGCATCTGCTACCCGGAACAACGTCTCCTTATCCCGAATGATCGGCACAATATTTTCACCCTTGTAAATCTTATTTCCAAACAATCCCCCGAAGGACACGATGTAACCGCTCTCGCCCTTCCATGCGTCGGTCGGACAGGACTTTACGCAGCGCCCGCAGTGATTGCACTTTGATGCATCAAGCTCAATCCCGTTTTCGGTTGCTGTGAGGGCACCTTCCCTGCATGCCTTCACGCAGACACCACAGTTTATGCAAGCCTCCCTGATATAAGATATGACCATTCCGCCCTTGATTCCGAGATCATTTTCCTCTGCTTTTAAACAGTTGTTCTGACAGCCGGTCACACCAAACTTGAACTTATGCGGCAGCTCACGCCCGAAATACCGCTCATCCAGCTCCTGTGACAATCCGTATGTATCGATACATCCGCTCGGACAAATCTCGCTGCCCTGACATGCCGTAACCGTACGGACTCTCGGTCCGCAGACGCCCGGCTTCACTCCGCCCTTTGCCAGCTCGGCGCGAACGGTCTCGATATCGTCAAAATGAATGAACGGAATCTCAATTCCCTGCCGGGAGGTCATATGTACATAGCCGTGCCCGTATTTCTCCGCAACCTCCGATACCGTTTTGATATTTTCTGCGGTCAGATTGCCGCCCACGACCTGCAGGCGCAGGGAAAAATATCCTTTTTGCTTCTGACGCATGAAACCGCCTTTTTTTAAAGCGGCATAGTCCACCTTTTCTGCCATCTTTTCCACTCCTTCTTCTCTTATCCTGTCACTGCTGCTTTCTTTTTACAAACTTGAAACATACATTTTTAGCGCTCGGGCAAAATCCTCTTTTAAGTCCTCAATATCTTCAAT
>JAFUZE010000302.1 GCA_017476765.1 Lachnospiraceae bacterium | reverse complement strand
TATATCGATGTGTATTCCTATGAGTATGTCGGTACTAATCCGGAGTTTACAAAGATTGAGTCTTTACCGACGCTGAACGATTACCATCCGGGAGGTTCTCCTTCGAGCGCTCTGAATTACTCGGCGGATGAGCAGTATCTGGTAAGCTCAAATGCAGGGGACAACAGCGTGATTGTCTATCAGATCGACCATACGACCGGACGGCTGCACAAAATTTTCTGTCTGCCGATCAGCGGAGATTATCCGAAGGATGCCGCACTGTTCCCGGATAACCGGCATCTTGTCTCCTTAAACCATGAGACGAACACGATGACCTTCTTTACCGTCGATTTAGAGCGGGGGCTGCTTGTCATGAACGGCAAGGAGATGAAGATTGACAAACCGAACTGCATTATTTTCCATAAGCTGCCTTAACGTGCACCTCAAATAAGAAAGTATACTCACTGTTTTCTGTTATATAAGCTTTTGAGATAGTCCATGCGTGCTCCCATATTTTCGAGGAGCAGATCGACAAGCGTCAGGGCAGTCATGCACTCGACGACGACGACGGCGCGGGGAACAATGATCGGATCGTGCCTTCCCTTAATATGAACCGGAATTTCCTGCAGATCCTTGTTTACGGTCAGCTGCTCCTTGTAGATCGACGGAGTCGGCTTAAAGTAAGCCCTGCATATAATATCGCTGCCGTCACTGATACCGCCCAGTATCCCTCCAGCATGATTGCTCGGCTTGACGATCTGCCTGCCGTCTAAAACAAACGCATCGTTATTTTCACTCCCTTTGGAAGCGGCGGCTTTGATGCCGTCCCCGATCTCGACCGCTTTGACCGCACCGATGGAGAAAAGCGCCTGTCCCAGTCTGGCATCGAGCTTGTCGAACACCGGCTCGCCAATTCCGGCAAAACAATTTTTCACAACACATTCTACGACCCCTCCGGCAGAATCCGTCTCCTTCAGGCATTCTTCCAGATAGGTCTGCGCCTTTTTATCCGCCTCCGGGTCCGGCATGCCGGTAGGAGTGGATGTAATCAGCTCCGGGTCAAAACGGCTGTATTCGATCGTAACCGGACCGATTGATTTGGTGTAGGCGGTCACGGTGATGCCGAGCTCCTGCAAAATTTTCGCTGCAACGGCACCGCCGGCAACACGCCCGATCGTCTCACGCCCTGAGGAGCGTCCGCCGCCGCGATAGTCGCGGAAGCCGTATTTTTCGTCAAACGTGTAGTCGGCATGCCCCGGTCGATAGTAGGAAGCGATCTCACTGTAATCCCTTGACTTCTGGGAGGTATTGTGCACGATGAGGGAAATCGGAGTTCCCGTTGTTCGTCCTTCAAAAACGCCGGAGAGGATTTCGACCTCGTCCGCCTCCTTTCTCGGAGTGGCAAAGCGGCTTTGCCCGGGCTTTCTCCTGTTTAAGTATTTCATCAGATCCTCCTCGCAGAGCGCTAACCCTGCAGGACATCCGTCAATTACAACGCCGATGGCTTTTCCGTGGGATTCTCCCCAAGTCTGTATCGTAAAATGCTTGCCAAAAATTGAGCCGGCCATATATGTAAACCTCCTGATTCTTTTTTGATTGATTTGCGCCGCAAAATGCTTCGAGGGTCAAAACTGATTACACGGATTGCTTCGCACTCCCGCAATCCTATCCTACATTCACAATTGCCTATCTATTATAAACCAGAAGCCATAAGAGATGCAAGCGTGCAGATATTTTTCAGACAAATGAAAAAAGAAAAAAACAACTTAAAAAAGACACAGAAACGATATATGCACCTGTTATATTGTAAAGGTAGCTGCATCAGAACGGAATTTTGTAAAACACGATGCGTATGTTTTGCATCTGTCCTGCTACATAAAAAATGAGGAGGAAGAGGAGAAAGAGGATGAATTCCATTTGGTTTCAGGAGTATGAAAAAAAGGTACAGGAAGAGCTGGAAAAGCTTTACGCAAAACCGAAGGTGAAAAGGACATTAATCATTGCCGGAACCTTTTTTTTGATTTTGATCGGCATCGCCGTGTATGTGGGAGCGACGGTTCCGGATTATGACCCGATACCGGCAATCGGATTTGTGGTCTTTCTGGCTGCCGTCAGCAGCTTTGCGGTATTGTCGAAAAGCAAAGACGGCGTGAATAAGGATGTCACAAAGCGTATGCGGGAGCATTTGGACGGGCTTTTGACCACACCGGAGCAGACGGAGGAGTTTGATGCCGAGATGATGGCACCGCCGAGTGCTGATTTTGAGTGCGGCGACAGCGATCATATTTATTTTACCAATCATTATATTTATTGCACAATAAGAGGCGGGAATATGCCGCCGGGCATGTGTGAGTACCGGTTTGCGCGCCATGCAGATGTAAAGGAGCTTCGCTTTGCGGCGAGCAAGGATCAGACAAAGGTATACGGCATGGGCAGGCTGTACGATATAGACCTGCTGACTGCTGACAGAAAGAAGCTTTTGGGTCTTACGATACACGGCAAGAAAAAGATGGAGGAGTTTGAAGCGCTCATATCCGATTATTGCCCGGGCATTGTGATACAGAAGCACGGACTTTTGTCATAAGAAACCGGAAATGAAAAAACGATAGATGAGTTTACCGCTGCACAGGGAGGATAAAAATGAACGAAGATAAGATGAAAGAAATAAACCGAATGATACGAAAGAAATCCATGTTTGAATTTTGGCTGGGCGCAGCAGGTGTGCGGTTTGGGCTTTTAATGCTGTTTCTTCCTCTGCGAAGCCTGTTCCGGTATATAAGCGCAAAGACGGATGTGTTTGAGGTGAATGCCGATGACCTTGCCCATGATATATGGTACAAGTGCGAAAACAATATTCTGCTCGGAAACTATGCGGATGATGAGGACGGAGCCTTCTATGTTACAACGACCGGGGACAATCAATTCATGGGATTTTATGTGCCGAAGGCGAGTGTGGAGAAGGCAGACCGGATTATGGAGGCAGGCTGGACTTATCTGGACGGAGATACGCAGGACTGGCCGGACGAGTACCTTACCGGTGCGGGATATGTCAGATGGATGACCGAAAAGGAGAAGAGCTACTTTAAAGCATGGTTTGACGGTGCAGACAATGAAACCATGTCGATGCTATCGTATCAGACATTTTATCTGTGCACTCCTGTGCAGGCACTTTTTGAAAGGGAAATCTACATTATCTTAGTTATCGGAGGCGGATTTTTATTACTGCTCTCGCTGATCAAGGTGATTGTTTTTG